>NZ_SDLI01000017.1 GCF_004123195.1 Ammoniphilus sp. CFH 90114 | reverse complement strand
CTTCGATGCAGGGGTATTAAGCTATACCGCGAGTGTAGATCATGCTGTTACAAGTGTGGATGTTACGGCGACTGTGGCGGATGCCGATGCCACGGTGTGGATTGACGGTGCAGAGGCAACAAGCGGACAAGCGTCGAATGTGACATTGAGTGTGGGGGAAAACGTCCTGAATGTTGTAGTAACAGCTCAGGATGACACGAAGAAAACTTACACTATCACGATCACAAGAGCTCCGTCCTCGAACGCAGATTTAAGCAACTTGACACTCAGCCAAGGGACCTTGGCACCAGCCTTCGATGCAGGGGTACTAACCTATTCGGCAAGTGTGGGTAATGCTGTTACAGACGTAGATGTTACAGCGACCATAGCAGATGCCAATGCAAAGCTGCAGATTGATGGTAAGGAGGCAACCAGTGGCCTTGCGTCTAATGTTTCATTAAATGTAGGCGAAAATCTTATCTCCATTGAGGTAACAGCCCAAGACGGCACATCGAAGACCTACACGGTTACGGTCACGCGAGCTCCGTCTTCAAACGCAGATTTAAGCAACCTGACACTCAGCCAAGGGACCTTAACACCAGCCTTCGATGCCGGAACATTAGTCTATAACGCAATTGTCGAATATGCTGTTACGAACGTGGATGTCACAGCGACAGCAGCAGATGCGAATGCAACGCTGCGGATCAATGGAACGGATAGAAATACGCTAAATATTCCACTGTCGGTTGGACCGAATCCTTCCGTCTCCATTCAAGTTACAGCGCAAGACGGAACGACGAAAGCTTATACCGTTACTGTGACGAGAAATCCTTTGCCGATTTCCGATCTGGTGGCGACTAAAGGAAATGGCGAAGTACAATTCGCTTTTAGTGCACTGACAGATGCAACTCAAGTGGAACTCGAACAATCAACGGATGGAACAACCTGGACACCGGCGACAACCGATGCCCTAGGTTCAGGGTCGACGTCGGCTAAGGTCACAGGACTGATCAACGGGACGAAGTATTACTTCCGTTTAGTCGTAACAGGGGGTGACCGAGAAGGGTACTCCAACGTGGTGTCAGCCATACCGAATGCGGCTCCAATGGCCGCGAATGACTACTATAACACCCGCTGGAACGTTCCTTTACGGATCGAAGCTTCCGGTCTTCTGAAGAATGATCAAGATGCCGACGGGCATGACCTTGTCGTCGAGAAAATCAGTGAAACCGTTCATGGTACCGTCTACGTCGAAGCAGCAGGATCTTTTATGTATTATCCTCACGAAGGCTTCCGTGGAGCGGATCAGTTTACGTACCGTGCTTATGATGGGTTTGACTATTCCAATGAGGCTACCGTAAGTTTGTTTGTTTACGATGCGTTAACTATGGATCAAGTCAGCGGAAAGCCCGGGAAAAAGGTAGTGGTTCCTGTCCGGTTAACCAGTGCAGGAGATTTAGCAGGACTTCAATTTGATGTGAGCTATGACAGCAGATATCTATCCCTGTCAACGGTTCAAGCAGGAAACTTGTTAACAGGAATTGGCTCTTCTACCGTTCAACAAGATGTGTATGGATCCTTTGACTATCATTCCTTAAGTAATGGAGATCTTCGGGTAATCGTGGCCAATCTGGGGAATGTAACCATTGGAGAAGAAGCGGGGATTCTGGTCAACGTCGAGTTTGATATCCAGAAAGCGGCTTTTACGTTGCCAGATGGATATCAGATAGACCTAAAACTGAATGGTTACGTGATGACGAACAACCGGGGTCAAGAGCTGACCGAACACTTTACCTCCGTTGATGGTGGGGTGAAGCTCGACATCGATAAGATAGCACCTACAATCACGTATACCTACACTGGTCATGCGACGGAGCGATCGGTTCAAGTGGACGTCACTCCGGATGGAACGGGATCGGACATCGCAAGGTTAAAAGTGGAAAAAGGGATTCAATCCGCCTCTTATTTTGAAACAAAAGGGACTGACATCCTAGAGGAGATGGCCTTCGATATTACCGAGAACACCACTTATACCATTTATGCCCAGGATGAAGCAGGCAATGAATCGGTACAGCTGATACATGTCATGGGTGATGTGGACTTCACCCGCATAGTGGATGTGACCGACTGGTTAGAATTAATTAACTATGTGCTGGAACGCGAAACACCTAGCGCAGCTCAACACATGCTGGCTGACATGAATCGGGATGAGACCTTGAATGTGGTTGATCCTGTACTCCTAGCGAATGTGATTATGGCTGGCGGGTACGATGAATACTTGAAGAGATAGAGAAGAAACCCTTGTAGTCCTTTAGACTACAAGGGTTTTCTTTTTTCTTACAAATCATTCACTTTCTTCTCCAACTCCTGTTCCTTCTTCCTCAACACGCGACCCAGAATCTTCCGCACTCGACCGGGCAAGAAGGAGAGGTCCTCCGCATTCATTCCGCCTAGAAGCAGGAGCAAGCCAAAGTAGACAGGGAATCCGACTAAAGCTGTAGCGAGACATATCAATCCGTATCTTACGAACACAGGCCAATCGATTGTAATCCATGCTTCCAGTCCCATATAAATGGGCCAGACGGATGCAACCAAAGCGACAGAAGACCAGAGAAATCCTCTCCATCGTTCCGATAGGATCTGCAAGGGAACCAGCTGTTGGATGGCCCGCAGATTCAAAAAGAGGATGATCAAAAAGCTGATCGTGGTCGCGAGGATGACGCCATAGATCCCGATCCAAGGAGCCAGCACGATGTTAAGCAATCCCTTGACAACAATCGCGGCAAACACATGCCACATCGGTAAGGTCGTCTTGCCCAACCCTTGAAGGATCGCCATCGAGGTCATCATCAGCATCTGAAAGATGCTCCCGAAGCACAACGCCGCCACGACCCATGAGCCTTCGATATCCCCGAACAAAAACCCATTCACGGCAAACGCCGCAGCAGTCAAATACAAGGCCAAAGGAGCACCGGTCAGCAAGGTTAACCGGAGGGAAAGCGAGCCCATCTGGCTAACTTGCTTCAGATCCTTATTCGAGTAGGCGGATGCCACTGCGGGCAGAACAGCCGAACTCAGAGCAATGGCTAAAATTGGAGGGATTGCTGCCAGGGCTTGCGCACGTCCAACTAAGATCCCAAGCGTGGCTTTCGCTTCCTCGAATCCCATCGAAGGCTTTAATAAGGAAATGACCGTAGACGAATCGATAAAGTAGATGAAAGGAATCGCCGTGGAAGCCAAGCTGATCGGAATGGCGGTTTTCAGCAACTTCCGGTAAATTTGGTTACGCGACAACGTTTCGTATTTCGCTTGTGCCCTTTGTTCTTCCTCGCGCTTTTGCTTCGTTTTATAAGTAAAATAAATCATCACCGCGATCGCCCCGAAACTTCCCGCCACCGCCCCGAAAGAGGCGCCAGCCACCGCGACTTCCCGCGAGAAACCGACCGATAATAAGTATAAAGGCAGAATCACGGCGACTCCAACACGAAGAAACTGCTCGGAAATCTGCGATAATCCCGTAGGGGACATAAACTGCAGGCCTTGAAAGTAGCCTCTCATGATCGAGATGAGAGGGAACAAGAGCAAGGCGGGAGCAATCGCTCGGATGGCCAGAATTGCCTCGGGGTCATGACTAATATGAATCGCATAAAAGGGAGCGGCTGCGTAGAGAAGAACGGCTGCTGCCACTCCGGCGAAGATCGAGAAGGTTCGCGACGCCTGATACGTCTGCTGGGCTTCATGAAATTGACCTAGAGCATGATACTCCGCAATCTGCTTGCTCAAGGCACTGGGAATGCCAACCGTGGCGATGATCAACAGGATTCCATAAATGTTATAAGCAATGCCATAGGTCGCCATGCCTTCATCCTCTAGGATCCGCTGCAACGGAATGCGCTGGGCGACGCCCATGACACGAGTAATTAAGGCGGCTATGGTTAATATAATCGTTCCTCGAATGAGGGCGTTTTTGGACATAAGTTTCCCCGTCTTTCATCAATCTGTTGTAAAGATGACTTATTATATCATAACCCTTATAAGCTACAATCTAGTACCTTCTGTATGCTACAATGAACGAAAACATGACAGAAGAAGAGGTTGGTGCAGTCCGTGGGTTGGATACGAAAAACAGCACTTATCGTCCTCTTGACCATCTTGGTCGGAGGACTTACTTATTTGATTCAGAAGGAATACGGGGAATACGTTTATCTGAAAGAACATACGGTGATCTCGATTTTGAATGACGAAGAGATGCCGGACTTATCCATCATGATGTTGAACGCGGATTTTCAATTGAAGGAACAAAAGGATCAGCGAGTAAAGGAGGACAAGCCTCAGCTTGAACGTGAGGTTAAAGCCTGGAATGTCAGGCGTGGGGACCTCCACCTAGGCCAGCTTTCGTATGAAGGGATGAGGTTGAAGACGACAGGGGATTACTATTACTTTCTTCGATATGAACCCATGGCCTCCTACGATCAGCCGATCCAACTGCAAGCTTCTATTGCCTCTACCGCTAACCAAGTGACGGAGCGCCATCTAATATATCCGCCTGTCCCTGAGCCGCTTTCTCCTTACTCGATCGGGAACAGTACGTGGACGGAGCCGACCTTGCTTGCCAATGAAGGGGGGCTACCGAAGCATAGCCTTTATTTCGATGGAGAGGACTTCAGCTTCCATGCCAATATGGTGAACATCTATGAGCCCTTAGGCAACGGCGTGCGAAAAGAGCATTATGAAGACGCTAGTCCCTTCTATTACAAGTCAACCGAGACGGCCAAGCAGCTTACCATCCCACTCCCTCATCTGGAAGGAAAACAAGTCGAGCAGTGGGGAGTGGTCGGAAGAGAGGGCATGTTTAAATGGGAGGATGAAGGGCAACGTGAGCTCATGACTCGAGCGAATCTGGATCGAGTGCGGAAGTGGACCCCAGGCGGGGTTCAGTATATCCCTGATCCATCCTATGTTCCCTATGAAGACTGGAGCTTCTGGGTCGTTCCAGCGCAGCATGTGGGGAGCAAGTTTCTTCTTTATGGAGACGACCGATTCTCGGAGAACTTTGCCATCATGTCCTTAGAAGGAGCGCTCCATACCCAGAATGAACAAGGCTTCTGGTATACGGAGCCGAAGTCCTCGTGGCTCGAGCAAGATTATGGGATAAGCGAAGGCTTCTATGACACTCGCTTTAGCACGGATGCCGCGTGGTTTCTACTCGATGGTTATCGGAAATTTGGGGATCTAGCTTACTTAGAAGCTGCGGAACGGTATGCGGCCTTTTTCCTAGAATTTGCTGAGACTCACCATGACCGTACGAGGAGCGGCGGGTATCTTGTCTATGACTACCGACAAGGGCAGTTTGATGGCCAGATCTTAAAGACACATGTCTCTCTCAACCACTTAGTAGCGGAGATGAATTTTCTCTATGAACTCTATCTGGATACCAAGCAAGAAGCCTACGCCGAGATGGCCGAGAAGCTGCACACCGCGGTCATCGACACCACCGAGCGGTGGGTCAAGCCGGAAGATGGGGATCTGTGGTATGCCTATATGCCAGATGGCAGCTATGGAATGAAGGATTATATGCATTTAACCTTGAAGGATTTGCGATATAGCCAAGAGTTATTTAAACGACTAAATAAAAATCCAGACCCTCAGTTTCAATACTTGATCGATGTAAAAGAACGCTACCTGACGAAGATGGGTCATCCGCTTTATGATTGGGAGGATCTGATGTTCCGGTTGAAGGATCGGTAGACCCGCTTTAGCGGAGTGAGGGACTGACCCTTGTCACAAGGTAAAGCGTGACTAGTTAAGCGGAGGATTTTCCGTTATTTTTCAAATTGAAGGAAATGAGGGCACATTAGGCGGAGATTGTTCCGCTAACAAGTGAAAATCCTCATTTTCTTTGCGGTTTGGGCCAATAACGGAAATCTTTCCTGTTATTTTCCGCTCAACGACCTCATTTTTAAGAATAGAGGAATTTTCTCCGCTTATCTCCCTGCCTTCCTCCTCACCGACTTAGGAAATCTGTAATTTTAAATTCCAGAATAAACCAAACTGTTTTATAATATAGAAGATTAGGTAGATATGCCTAAGCTTCCTAATCTGTACAGAAAGGGGGAATGATTTCATGTGCTTCACAATTTTTGGTGGAAAGGGATGATAGACAAGTTGTTATATCCGGGATATAAAAGGATATTCTGCGTATTGTTGCTCCTGTTTTCAAATCTCTTATTTGGTTTAAGTCCAATGGTTGTTAGTGCTACAGGTTTAGATATAGCTGATAAGATTTTTACTATTAATACAACAAACATCACTCAGGGTATTGGTTTGCCGGGCGGGAAGCTGGCTTTGGTTCATGGCGATGATCTGGAGATTTACAGTGCTGAAGGAGAAAAAGTATCTACGATAGCCAATCTAAGTTCTTATCGTAGTCCTAAGGCAAGCGGCGGAGCAGATCAGTTTAGGCTGAAGGTTTTGAATGATGGCAATCTACTCATTCATTGGTATTCATCTTCGATTAATCAAGCTATTAAAGATGCTTACTTTACCATTATTAGTCAAGATGGCCAGGTTGTGAAAGCTCCTACCATGATCAATAGCGATGCAGGAAGTTTAAATCGTTTCACAGCGGCGGCCCAACTTTCTAATGGTGATCTTGCTTTTGTTTGGGCGACAAGTGGGACGAATTATGCGCTTCGTATCTTTGACTCAGGAGGAACGGCCCGAGGAAATCAATTAAGTATTGTAAACGATTCGATGGGTGTATACGATATCGACATTGCGGCCAATGATAATGGGACCTTTATGGTCGTCTATAACCGCTATACAGCCGGGCAGTATAAAGGAATCTTGTTTCATAATAACGGAGGCGTGAAGAAGTCCGAATTCAGCATTTCGGATGTTTATAAGAGTGGAGCTGCACAAAATTATGTCGCTAGTCTTGCAAATGGAAACTTCCTAGTCGCCTATAAAGCGGAACCGGGCGATTATACTACTCGTGAATCCCGACTGGCTATTTTTACACCCGACGGAACGCGTACTCTAGAGAAGATTGTCAAAGTCATTGGAAACACGAGCATTGTGGTACCCCTCGGAATAGCTGACGGAGGATTTATCATACCGAGATATAATGAAGAAGAGGATTGGGCGGTGCTTGCGACTCGTTTTGATAATGATGGGAACTTACTAGAAGTTGATAAACGGGTGACTGACGCGTGGCCGGATGAAGTGGCTAGTATATGGCCTGTCCTGGTTACCGGCTATGAAGGGGGATTAGCCACCGTTAATGCGATCCGGACCGGAACGATGGAAGTTCGTTTATTCAATTTCGGAGGAACCCCACCTAAGGTGAATCGTCCATCCGTAACGAATGCGACTACAGCGGAAGATACCTTAACGACAAGCGGATTAGTGATTACGCCAGATGTCGCGGATACAACATCAGTCAAGTTCTTTAAGATTACGGAAATTACAGGCGGAACACTCTTAAAGAATGATGGAGTTACCCCTGTTCTTTCTGATAGCTTTATCACCGTGAACGAGGGTGCTGCCGGATTGAAGTTTATGCCTGCAGCCGATGCGAATACTCCTGCGGGGGGAATCTTCTCGTTTAAGGTGCAAGCGTCATTGGATGCGACGGGTCAGGGATTAAGTGACGCCTCGGAAGCGAGTATTACGGTATCTGAGGTGAACGATGCGCCTATGGCTCAGGATAATAATCTAGCAGCCATAGCGGAAAATGCAGCGGGAGCGTCCTTTACAATCGAAGACCTTTTAAGCAATGATAGCGCAGGTCCGATCAATGAAAGTGGCCAGACGCTCACGCTGATCTCGGTTGCCAATCCTTTAGGAGGCGAAGCAAGAATAGAGGGAACACGGGTTTATTTTACCCCTACACCCTATTATGCGGGTCCCGCGAGCTTCGAGTATACGGTACAGGATAACGGGACAACGAATGGAGCGCCAGACCTCAAAACGGCTACGGCAGTAGGTAGATTTAATATTACGGCCTTACCGAATGATCCACCATCAGGATCAGTTGTCATTAATAACGGAGCGGCGGCTACGAGTTCTGTAGATGTAACGCTCTCGATTACGGCAACGGATCCACAGAACCATCCGATGGAGATGCGTCTCTCCAACGACGGGACTTCCTGGGGTGAGTGGGAGTCACACGCTGATGCCAAAGATTGGACCCTGAGCTCAGGAGAAGGGGTAAAGACGGTTTATGTGGAGCTGCGTGACATCAAGGGAGCCATTTCACCTTCCATTTCCGACACCATCATTCTAGACACTAATGCACCGATCGTGGAAGGGGTAAGGTACGGGGAAGTTACGAACTCGGATTTGGTCATTACATTTAACGAGGGAACAGCTCAGCTGAATGAAATGCCATTTAGCAGTGGAGACACGGTGAGCACAGAAGGAAACCATACATTGGTTGTAACCGATGAGGCAGGGAATACAACGACGGTCCATTTCACCATAGATAAAACGGTCCCAGTTGGATCTTTACTCATTAACAACGGTGAACCTGAAACTTTCTCTTCTCTAGTGAATCTCACCATCACAGGGACAGATGACGGCGGCACCGTCGAGATGAGGCTGTCGAACGACAGTACGAATTGGAGCGACTGGGAGCCCGTAACAACTGAGAAGAGCTGGACGCTCTCCAGTGGATACGGGGTGAAAACGGTGGATATGGAGCTCCGAGATCAAGCAGGGAATATAACCCCTGTATCGGATACGATCAAAGTGGTAGCGGATGCCAATCTAAGTGGACTTGAGTTAACAGATGTTGATCTCGATCCTGGCTTTGATCCTGCCATAGTAGCCTACACCGCCAGCGTACCGCATGCCATAGACGAGGTAGCGGTGACGGCGACGACAGCAGATCCCAACGCAATCCTCCGGATTAATGGCTCGGATGCGGTGAGTAGAGTAGCGTTTCCTGTGTCGTTGAACGTAGGGGACAATGAAATTACGGTTGAGGTAACGGGTCAAGATGGAATCCCAAAACCGTACACGATTGAAGTGCACCGGCTAGATCTCGTAAACACCCTAACCGTACTAACAACCTCGGAAGAGGGGGCGAATGCGGGCGAGACGATCAACCTTCATGTTAAGGTGAGTCCAACGGAAGGGACTTCTGTTCCGACGGGAAATGTTACATTGAAGGAGGGAACGAATACCGTTGCGATTCTCTCGTTAGATGAGCAAGGAGAAGCCGTTTATACGACGTCTCTCTTATCCATCGGCTCTCACACCTTGACAGCGGAATATCATGGAGATGTGGTTCATCGAGCAAGTATTTCGGATGCAGTAGAACAAAGGATCTACTCCGTCTTGGAAGCCTATCAGGTAACGGCGCGTACAGGGGAAACGGTGGAAGTGCCGATTCTTCTCAGTACATCTGGTGATGTAGCCGGTCTGCAATTTGATCTTCTGTTTGACTCGAGTTTGTTGGAGTTTAAGAGCTTGGCTCAAGGCTCGTTAATGGATTCTCGTATCCGAGCAGACTTTCATTCCATAAGGGAGGGTCAACTCCGCGTCATTGTGGCCAATCTCGAGAATGCCCAGATTCCTAGCGGCACGGGCCAGCTCATGACATTAAACTTTGACGTAAGCCCATCGGCCCTGGTCGATGATCGAAGCGAGTTGAAGTTTGCGGATCCTGAATTTGTTGACCAGCATGGGAATACTCTGTCGGCTGATTTCCGGGTGAAGGATGGTTCGGTTACCGTCATTGATGATTTAGCACCGGAGATTACGCTCACGGCTTCTGAGCTCAACGCGACCAACCAACCGGTGACAGTGACGGCTCAGGTTTATGGTACAGGAAGCGCGGTTCCTATGAAAAAGTGGGCAAAAGGAAACCTAGCTATCGAGGATTTTGCTTCCATTGGCGTGGTCTTAGAGGGTGATACCTTTGAGGTGTATGAGAATGGAACCTACACGGTGTTTGCGAGGGATGCGGCAGGAAATGTTGCCGTCAGGTCGATCCAGATTACGAATATCGATGTAGAAAGTCCTTCTATTTCGGTCCAGAGCTTAACTCAAAGCCCTAATGATAAAGACGCTTCTATTCTGGTCGAGCTGAATCTAGATGGAACGGGAACGGCCATCGTAGAGCGAAAAGCAAGCGCGGGCTTACTTTCTAAGCAGGAAGTAATAACGATGGGTGAAAGCTTCACGGATTCGATTGTCATCACCGAAAATCGTCCCTACACCCTGTATGTGCGGGATGCAGCAGGGAATGAAACGGTTCAAGCGTTTTTCTTTATGGGAGACTCGAACTTCGATCAGTTCACGGACGTGACAGATTGGATCAATCTCATTAATTTCATACTGGAAAGAGAAGTTCCGACAGCCGCTGAAAAGCTGGTTTCCGATATGAATTCGGATGGTCTCTTGAGTGTAATGGATCCTGTCGTGCTAGCCAACATTATTATAAATGGCTACACGGGCGCCAATCAGACCCCGACGATCGAGCAGCCTATTGAGCATCAGGTGGTAAAGGTAGGAGAAGGTCCACGCACCCTTCCTCTTGCTCCTGTATTTAGGGACCCTGACGGAGATCTGCTGCACTTCTTTGCTCAGTCCACCGAAGAGACCTCGGTTCGGGTTGTACAGGATGCGTTGGATCCGCAGCTCGTGATCGTTCCGATGAAAGCGGGCCAATCGACGGTGACCGTGAAGGCGACAGACGGAAGAGGAGGAACGAGAACGCACACCTTTACGACTCTTGTGGAGAGCCCAGACGTTGTTCTTCCGCCACCTTCTTGTCCTGCTCCCGTGATCGGGCAGCGACTAGATGATCAAGTCCTCTATCTAGAGGGTGGAGCCGTGAGACTTCATATTCAACAGGTGTTTGAAGAACCAGCGAGTGTGACCTTAAGTGTTTACTCCAGCGATACCAAACTGGTGGAGGCCACCCTCGAAGGGATGGAAGTTATTCTTCATCCGAAAGGGGTAGGGGTGACGACGGTGTCGCTTCAAGCGGAAAACCCACAAGGGAAAAAGGCGGAGTTGAGTTTTACCGTAACCGTTCAAGCCTCCCCAGATAGCGAGAATCTTCCGCCTGTGGTAGCGAAGGTGATTCCCGGGCAGCAATTGGTGCTCGAGGAGGGGGCTGTGATCACGATCGACTTAGGCGAGGTCTTCGTCGATCCGAATCAAGATCCTTTGAGCTTTACCGTGACACCTTTAGATGAGGGAGTGGGTTCAGTGATCTTGGAAGGTAGTCAATTGACTCTCACACCTCTTATGGTAGGCAGCACGATAATGGAAATCGAAGCAAACGATGGAAAAGGCGGCACAGCTTTGACCTCCTTTAGTGTAACGGTGGTTCCCTGAGGCTGCACCAGACGAATCATAAAAGGATGATATGGAGACTGTTTTCCCGAAAGGAAAATAGTCTTTTTTTTTGTGTGGAAAAGGTAGAGAGAGGGCGGAGGGGGATCCGTAAGCGGAGAAAGTTCCGTTATTTTCTGATATGAGGGAAAAAAGAGCGAATGAGGCGGAGAAAGTTCCGTTAACAAGCAAAAATTGCCCCTTTCCTTGGCGTTTAGGGCAAATAGCGGAAATCTTTCCGCTTATGCTCCGCCCAACGCCCTCACTTTTGGAAATAGGGGAAATTTCTCCGCTTATTTTTTGGGGGAAAGGACCGGACTTTATTCCTATTATTCTAAAAAGAAACCTGTCCAATTTTTTCTAAACCAGATATAATTCTAATATTGCTACTTTTTATAAATATGACAAAAAACCTTTGGGAGAGAAGAGCCGAATGAATAAGAGAGTAGTCTCAACCTTAGTCCTTTCTTCACTGATGGCCTCGATTCTATTATTCGAGCCGACTAGTTCTTATGCTTTAGTAGAGAAGAAAGTTTTGAAGAATGAGAGAGGGGAAATTCACAATCTAGTGGGGGATCTTGGTTCTTTGCGTGGGGTGAACCCACAGGAGAGGGCATTGGATGCGCTCAGCAAGGTAAAAGGGACCTATGGCATCAAAGATGTGGCGAAGGAGTTCAAGGTGAAAAAGATGCCTGAACCCAAGGCGGGTGTAACGGGGAAGAAGAGCTTAACGAAGTCACTAACCCATCATACGCGTCTGGATCGTGTCATGAACGGTGTTCCTGTCTATGGAGAGCAATTAATTGTACATGAAAAGAATGGGCGCCTATCCGGTGTAACGGGAAAGTACAAACCATTGGTTGTGAATGCAACTAAAGCGACCCTATCAAATGAAGCGGCAGAGCAGAAAGCGCTAGAATACACGGGGTATCAAGGGGAGCTGGCGGTTCCTATCACAAGTGAGTTAACTTACCTGCCTCAAGGTGACCAGGCGATTTTAACGTATAAGGTTAACGTCTGTTACCTAGGGGGCAACACGCCTGGGGATTGGATCATTTTTGTCTCAGCTGTGGATGGGTCCATTGTTAATGCCTTCAATTCAGCAGCGGAAGCTATCGGGATTGGAACAGGCGCCGACCTGGAGGCCAAATGGATTAACACGGTGAAAAAGGGAAATGAGTTTTATCTTGAGGATCGCACCAAAATGATGGCGCTGCAGGGTGGAACGATTAACACCTATACCTACAGCAATGGAACCACTTCCCAAGCCTATGTTGTGGACACTGACAACGTATGGGACGATGAGTTGCAACGGGCTGCTGTAGATGCCCACTATAACGCTTCCATTGTCTATGATTTTTATTTAAATGAGCTTGGCCGCAACTCCTATGATGATATGGGGGCACCCATTATATCAAATGTTCATTACTCGAAAGACTATAACAATGCTTTTTGGAGCGGTGGCATAGGGCAAATGGTCTATGGAGATGGGGACGGAGAGTTGATGACCTCGCTCTCCGGCGCACTCGATGTGGTTGCACATGAAATCACCCATGCGGTTATACAGTATACCGCTGATCTGATTTATCAGGATCAATCCGGGGCATTGAATGAATCCTGGGCGGATGCTCTAGGTACGGCGATTGAAAACGAAAATTGGCTGCTAGGCGAAGAGATCTGGACACCTGGGATTGAAGGGGATGCTCTACGTTACATGGATGACCCGGAATTGGGGGATCAACCGGGCCATATGGATCAATATGTTGTCACGCATTTAGACAATGGGGGCGTCCATATTAATTCCGGTATTCCAAACAAGGCGTTCTATCATTTTGCAGAGGCCATAGGGTCTCGCGTGGAGGCAGGGAAGGTATGGTACTTGGCGCTCCGTGACTATATGACACCGAATACCGACTTTTCAGGTGCTCGGGCAGCCACGCTATTGGCTTGCGAAGAGCTGTATGGAAAAGGATCAGATGCCTATCAATCTCTCCAAACCGCTTGGACGAATGTAGGGATAGAATAGGAGGGGTTCGCTTGAAAACATGGAATCGTATGCTGGCTGTATCCCTTGCAGCCTTAACGGCGTTTAGTCCTCTCTCGCAACCGATGCAAGCGGATGCTTCAGGTCATGCTGCGGCATGGGCAGAGGAATCCATTCAAGAGATGCAGCAACGGGGAATCATGAAGGGCGATGCCAAGGGGCAATTTCGTCCTCTGGACCATTTGACTCGCCAAGAGTTTGCAGCGATCATAGCGAATGCGCTGAATGTTAACTTGACCGACGAGACTCTTACGTCTCCCTTTGTGGATGTCATGCAAGGAAGCTGGGCTGAGAAGCCGATCGCTGCCCTTGACAAGCTGGGAATCCTTCAAGGAGACGGCAAAGGGCACTACCGTCCGAACGATCCGATTACACGCGAGGAGATCGCGGTTCTTTTAGCTCGAGCAGCCGGGGTGAAGCCAGCTGGAGGAGCTGGTTCAGACCTTGCTTTTACCGATCAACAGCAAATTAGCCCTTGGGCTCGTGAAGCCGTACAGTTCTGGAGTCAAGCGGGAGTGATCCAAGGAGACGGCCAGCAGTTCGGCCCGAAGCGCCATGCTCTCCGTCAGGAAATTGCGGTGATGCTTTCTAAAGCCCTTCCTTTTTTCCAAGCTCACACCGCCACCGTGGACCGTATGGAAGATGGAAAGGTCATCATCGATGGAAAAAGCTATCAAGTCACCGAGTCCTTAGCTCCTTTGTTTACATCGGGGAATCAATCGATTCTTGAAGGGGCCAAGATGCGATTCGTTGCTGTTGATCAAACCATCTCTAAGATTACGTATCTGGAATTGACACAAAGTGGTCAGGTGCCGCAGCTTGGACAAGCTGAATTCAGCGGAAACAGGGTATTGGACGCAGGTCATGTAACGCTTGATGGGGATCTCAGCATTCAAGGGGATTTTATTTCAGTAAAAAATGTAAACGTTCAAGGCAATCTTGAGATTCAAAAGAGCGTGCAGCATGATTTTTATGCTTCGAACCTGAAGGTCATGGGGCAAACCGTGATTAACGGCGGAGACAGCCATACGGTGGTGTTTGAAGATTCGAAACTAGGTCAGGTGGAAATCAACAAACCGCAAGTTCGTGTAGCACCGAGAGGACAAACCACGGTCGGCGACCTGTCCGTCAACGTGAATGCTGCGATCACAGCCGACAGCCAGATTACGCTTCCTAAGCTGACGGTGCAAGAGGGGGTTCAGCAGCTAGAGCTTCATGCCAATATTGGGGTTCTTGAAGTACGGGGCCAGCAGCAGACCCAGCTTTCTGGATCAGGACAGATCAAGCAGTTGAACGTCATGGGAAGCGGCAACCTCGTCCTTAACAATACAGGAACGATTGAACAGATCCAAGTGGCGGATACCAGGTCGAAGCTGACGTTAAACACTGGACTTACGGTAAACAATCTTCGGTTACCCGAGGGAACGAAAACAGCGGACGCTGTGACCAACTATGCTAGAGTAAAAGACAATATTAAGAGCACCAATGGCACTAGTCCTCCTCCCACTGGTGGAGGCGGCGGAGGTGGTGGCGGAGGATCTACCAATTATGCTCCTCAATCCAAAACGATCCCAGTTCAAACACTAGGGCTAAGCAGCCAGCCGATCACCTTCGAAGCGAGTGATCTAGCAACAGACGCGAACGGAGACACTCTCGTGTTGGTTGCCGATTCTATTAAAATGGATAAACAAGGAATCGTAGAAGCAATCATAGAGCAAAATGGCTTAGTCCTTAAGCCGAAGGGCTTAGGTGAAGTGGTGGTCAAGGCTCTCGTTTCAGATGGCAAGCTGGAGAAGGAGATTTCGATCTCTGTACAGGTCACCCAAGCGGAAGAATTGCAGGCAACCGTTTTATCTGGCGGCTCGTTCGCGGTAGGGAAGGCCACTCACCCGCTTGTAATTGAAGTGGAGAAACTGGATGTCTTTGGTCAGAAGGTAACAGACCTCGATCTTTCGGGTTTGTCGATTCTTAACGGAACCACGAAGCTGACCAAGGGTTATAGCTTGGACGAGACAACGAACGAAGTTCAATTCTCGGTGTCTTACCTGAACATGCTAAGCGAAGGAGAGCATACCCTCACCCTACGTTTAGGGACGAGTCAAACCTCCTTCACCCTGCAGGTACTGCCTGCGCACCAGCATGCTCCAGTGGCGAAATCCCAGCCGAAGCAGCGGCTGCTCTTGGGTCATCCCGCAGGATCCTATGAGCCATCCGACTTAGCATCTGATGAGGATGGAGATGCCTTGCACTTCGTTGCAGGCTCACTCACCTCGAGTGACGAGGACATTGTCGAAGCGCAGTTAGAAGCCGGTTCCTTGCACGTAACGTCGAAGTCCCTAGGGGAAACGACGTTATCCTTACGGGTTTCCGATGGACATGCGGAAGTGCAAGTAGAACTCCCGATCCAGGTCGTGCAATCGCAAGCCCTGCTCGTCCATCCTTTCTATGGGAATCGCTTTGCGGTACAGGAATCAGGGATTGAGGCCTTCTTTACCTTAAGTTTGATTAATGAGTTCGGACAACAGGCCGCTGTAACCGATTATAGCCAAATCCAGATTAGCAACGGATCTTCCTTCTTGCAAATGGACAGAGACTACACCGTCGTGCAGCAAACCTATGGATTAGCGCTGGAGTCTTCCTTCCTGAATCAATTGTCGGCAGGGGAGACCGTCTTATCTGTCACGTACCATGATGTAACTGGGGAATTGCCGTTGATCGTTCAGTCCGAGTCAATGTTTTCTCAGGCCGTTGAAGCTGTCAACGCAGCCACTTCTATGGAGGATACACGAGCAGCGCTGGAGTCGCCTGCCTTGCGTCTTGCCCTCGTACCGTATCAATCGATTACGGACAGCCAACGGAATATCGTGGCTCAAGCTGTTCTGGTAGGAAAAGAAACCGGATACCTTTCTCGTTGGGCTATTCAGGATGCGGTAGATCTTGCTATTACACAGATTCAATGGGATGGAGACGAAGTCAGTGCCATTCGGGCTGTGAACCAGGCCCAAACTGTCCAGGAGATGCTGGATGCCATCAAGTCTCCTTACCTGCAACTGGATAACCCTGATTACTCTTATCTAGAAGAGTATGAGCGCGAGATTGTGGCTCAGTATTTATTGGAACAGCGTGGAACAGGCTACAGCAGTCGTGAGGCGATCCAAGAAGCCTTCGATTTGATCATCGCCATGATTTTGGAAGACTGGTATGCCCTCATGGATGATATTAGAGCCACGGAGATTGGCTTTGCTGAAGGAGACTATGACCAGCATGTAACCAAGGACATTGTGCTTCCTACAGAAGGGGCCATTCATGGTTCTACCATTACTTGGACATCTGATCGCCCTGAGGTGATTACAGCGGAGGGGCATGTGTTCTTGCCTAGTGAGGATACGGAGGTCATTCTCTCTGCGCTGTTTACAAATCGATATGAAAAATATGAGCTGTATTTCCCCCTTCTTGTCAAAGCCTTTCAAAAGGGTATTATAGCTACACCGTTCCAAGGGCGTCAGCTCTTAGAAGGGTCAGCCGCTACGGAAACGCTTATTTATGTTGAGCAATACGATCAGGATCATCGCAACGTGGAGGATCCGGTGTTGACCGATTTCACCCTCAGGAATGACTCTTCGTTGTTGAGACGTGACATCGATTATACCACCGATGAAGCGATGAACGAGTTTGCCTTGCAGATGTCTTACCTTAATGCGCTACCTGTGGGAATGCATGTGGTTTATATCGAAGACGGCTATTCTACAGACGCTGTGACGTTAGACATATTGCCAATGGAGGAGAGCGTTGCGGCAGCCGTCTACGCCGTGAATGAGGCAGCGGATATAGCCAGCCTCCGCCTCGCCATCGAGTCAGAGGACCTTGCCTTGCAGCTGATCCCGTATTACTCTCTATCCGACGCCCAGCAGCAATCGGTTGCTCAGGCGGTCTATAGCAGCAGGGGAACGGAAGTGTGGAATCGATGGATGATTCAAGACCTCGTCGATATGGCGGTAAGGGGAATCTATGGAAACGGGAGTGAAGCTAGCGCAGTGAAAGCTGTCAATGAAGCAACGACGGTGCCTGAGATGCTTGGGGCCATCAAGTCTCCTTACCTGCATCTAGATCATGAGTATTATTCAGCCATGGAAGACTATGAGCTTGAGATCATCGGACAATACCTCATCGAACATAAGCCATACCATGACCGGGATCATATCCAATCGACCTTTGCCTTAATCATCGACATGATCGTCGAGGATTGGTATGCGATTTTGGATGATGCCTATTCTTTAGAGATTGGTTTTACACCAGGAGATTCTGCCGAAAGCGTTACGGGTGATGTCTACTTACCATCGATCGGAAGCATACACGGAGCAAAAATCACGTGGACAAGCGACCAATCGGATATTATCGGTCTGGATGGGCATGTCACCCGACCTGTGGCGGATACGGTCGTGAGCTTAACCGCTTATTTAACCAATCGCTATGAAAAATACATGCGTGAATTTAAGTTGCTCGTAAAGGGAACCGAACCGAGTGGAGATTCTACGCTTCCTGACATGCAACAACCGATTACGGATCTTCAAACGGCAAGGAATCGATTTACCTCAACAAGTGAGTAACGAAAGGAAGAGGCGGTCCCTAAGGGGCAGCCTCTTCCTTGTGAAGTGATCGGACATACGATCCGCTATCCGGGCCACAAAGTGGGATTTTGACGTTCTAGCGGACATGGGGTCCTTTATTTGAAAGGATGAGGCTACTTTTTGATGTAAATCGAGGAAGTAGAGGATTCTATGTCCTTTAGCCTGATCAAGAAGGTAGTTTTGGACGAAACAAGGTACCGTATGTCCGTCTATGGAGAAGAACGGGGTCTGACCTCTTTGCTTATAGTCATCTCTACTTTTCTCTTCTCCCCAACCTCTCATAGCTCAATTTGGAAGGTTTTGCTATGATAAAGAGAGTCCCTTTGACAGAAAAGAAGAGGGAAGCTCGTCTGTTGTGTCAAGGGGAATAGATCGATTTGTAAGGAGAGAAACAGTATGCTAAACGCTTATAACAGTGGGTTGATATATCGCTTTTTATTTGTATCCTTCTTTCTCTTTTTTCTACCATTCGCTCATCATGCGTCGGTGCTAGCATCCACCGTTTCGGTCACGAGTGTCAAGATTACTCCGGATACCGTCCCGCTGCTAGAAGAGGGGAAGACGGTAGAGCTAAAGGCGATAGTATCCCCTCCAGAGGCCAATTCAGCGGTCAAATGGACGTCGACGAATCCAGCAGTCGCCAAGGTGGACTCGGAGGGCGTGGTAACCCCGATTACAGCAGGAACTACGACGATCATCGTCAGCACGGTGGAGGGCGGAAAAACCGATTTTCGCGAAATTAAAGTCTATGGACCCGTTAAGGATCTAGAACTAAGTCCTCCCACGTTGAATCTGACTTCTGGGGGACCGACGGGTACGCTTACCGCTGCGGTTAAACCGGCCAATGCCACCAATCAACAGGTCAACTGGGTCAGCACGAATAGAGCGGTAGCCGACGTGGATCAGAAGGGGGTAGTCACGCCCTTCAAGGCAGGCAAGACCATGATTATAGCCACCACTGCCGAGGGTGGAATTACCAAAACGAGTGAAGTAACCGTGACAGGAGTCGCGGTGGAACGGATCGAGTTAAACCGAACCAGCCTGAGCACCTTTCTGAACAGTGGCACAACCACCTTAACAGCAACAGTCACCCCTGCAGATGCAACGAATCGCTCCGTAACCTGGTCTACCAGTGATGCGGCTGTAGCACGAGTGAACAATGGTGTCATCACCCCTGTGGCTCCAGGCAGAGCGACGATCACGGCGACTACAGACAGTGGGAGAAAGACCGCGACTTGTGAAGTGACCGTTCTTTCTCATTCAGGACAAGCCAGTGGATTGAAGGTGAGACGAACCGGAACCTCTAGAGTAGAGCTCACCTGGAGCGGCACGTCAGGAGACACCTACGTGGAGATTAGGCGTGGAAACTCCAAGGAAGATGACGAGTGGACGCGCGATCGAAGTGCTTCGTTTAGCGGTCTTTCCTATGATACAAGGTATGATGTCTATATCAACGATCGATATGTGGATGACTTCCGGATACGAGATTTGGTCGGGAATGTGAATGTGCAGAACTTCAGGGTAAACCCGCTAAGCAGTACGAAAGTCGAATTAACCTGGACGGGAACATCGGGAACGGTGTATGTGGAGCTCACCGACGGGAGCAGAGACGATGTAGAAGAGTATAGCAGTACGTCCAATCGCGCGATCACCTTTAGCGGACTCTCTCCGAATACCACTTACAATGTGTATATTGAAGGCGTGTACGTGGATCGGTTCAAGCTGTCTCAGGACATCCGAGATTTCAAGGTCAAATCCAAAACTGAATCGACGGCCGAATTTACCTGGCAAGGGTCTACCGGAACGGTCCGTGTTGAGCTCCGAGATGCGAGCAACCGAACCCTTTTTGAAAAGTCAACGTCAGGACAATCCATTTCCTTCTCCGGCTTAACGGATAACACCGAATACCGGGTCTATGTAGATGGGACGTACATCCAAGCGATCCGTACCGACTTGAAGGACAAGGTGACGAACTTCTCGGTAAGGAAGGATCTCACGAAGAGATCCGTTCTGCTTCAATGGAGAGGAACCACTGGTACCGTGGAAGTCGTGTTGAAAACGGGAAATCAAATCGTCAAAACCACGCCATCCAGTAATTTTCAAGCGTCATTCACGAATTTGGTGCCGAACCAAGACTACGCCGTGTATATCAATGACCGCTATATGGAGAATTTCTCCTTGATCTTATCGGATACCCAAGCCCATTGGGCAAAAGCAGCCATCAATCGACTCTTCGAGAACGGCATCGTGTCAGGATACGAGAACGGAACGTTTCTCCCTGAAAAAACCGTGAATCGAGAAGAATTCGTCACCATGCTGGTCAAAGCCAAAGGATACACGCTGCAAGCTGGACAGGGAACGTTTAACGACATCCCAACCTATTACTGGGCAGCTTCCTTTATCCAAACCGCGATCGCACAAGGCATCATCGTCCCAAGTGAATTTGGATCGAACTTTCAACCTCGAAAACCAATTACCAGAGAGGAAATGGCCGTCATGATCGCTCGAGCGATGAAGCTGACAGGAGACGCAAGCGCGCTCTCCTTTAGCGACCAGAACCAGATCAAGAATAAAACACTCATTGGAGCCGTCGTCCAATCCCAAATCATTACCGGCTACCCGGATCAGACCTTCCGACCGAACGGCGTATTGAACCGGGCAGAGGCAGCGACGGTGATTAATAAGATTTATTAGTAGACTTAAAAGGAGAAAGGGGGGAGAATGGGGTCAGACTCCATTCTTTTAAAAGGTAGGAAAGCTAGCTTGCTGTTGAGTAAAAAGCCGGGGTCAGACTCCCACGAATTTTTTGGGGTCTGACCTCTTTGATTTGGGGAGAATGGGGGCACACCCCATTCTTATAATTGAAAAATCTTAGCCTGCTGTTGGATAAAAAAACAGGCCAGCCTTAACCATATAGGATGACTCAAAGGGGTCTGACCCCTTTGCTTATAGTCACCTCGTCTTATCTCCTAAAAAAAACAGGGGTCTGACTCCCCATCCGGTTCGGTTATGGCGGGTCTGACCCCTGTTTTCATTTTTGTTTAATTCAGACCCTATAATTCTAGTAATAGAAACATATCCCGCTGGCTTCCTTAGTTCAATCGCCAGCACCTTTAACCACAATTTACCTAACCTGTGCCTATTGTCCTAGAACCGGATAATTTTGCTGGTATACTTTGGTTCTATTCGTTATAATGTTTTTGTTGTCAAAAATAGTAAAATCTGTGTTGAAAAACTAAGTTAATCGCGGATAATTAGCGAAAAATGTCGAACACAATAGTTACTTTTTAGGACTATCCTATGGTATATTGATATCGTTCCATGAAATACCTCGTAGGGAATCTAGGAGGAAAGTAGTGTATAATGTCCATTCCTGTCGTATAATGTAAGTAATCAATGAGAATACATAGAAAATACTCGATATGAAGGAGATACTAATGGAAGAAACAACGATTGATTTAAGAGAGATAGTAGAAATCATAAAGAAACGTTTTGTCATCATTATTTTGGTAACCTTAATGGCGACCGTGACGAGTGGACTAGTCAGTTTCTTTGTGATTACACCCATTTATGAAGCATCCACCCAGCTGCTTGTCAATAAGAAAGAAAGCCAGAGTGAGATGTTGGTTCCGAACTTTAGTGATATCCAATCCAATTTGAAATTAATCGAAACTTATAATGTCATTATTAAGAGCCCAAGAGTGTTGGAAAAAGCGATTGAGAACATGGGTCTTGAGATGACCGCGGGTCAGCTTAGCAATAAGATCAAGGTCAACGCGGTACAAAATTCACAGGTCATGTCGATTACGGTCAGTGATCCTGATCCGGAGAAGGCGATACTGATAGCCAATGGCATAGCCAGTACCTTCCAAACCGAAATCCAAACCATTATGAACGTCGACAATGTCCAGATCTTGGCCGAAGCCAAGTCTCAGGAAACCTATAGCCCTGTCAAGCCTAAACCCTTCCTGAATATGGTGATTGCATTTGTGGTTGGTTTAATGACAGCGGTTGGAATTGTGTTTTTACTAGAGTACCTCGATAACACCCTAAAGAGTGAACAAGACATCGAACGCATCCTTGGCTTATCGGTATTAGGAAGCATTGCGACCATGGATGAGCTAGAAGAGGAGCGGGACAGAGGAGCCGCTGAAGCCAAGGTAGGAGGGAAGCAACTCCATGTTTAAGAAGAAGCCACTTCAAAGTCAAAAGCGAAATCTCATTACAATGGAGAAGCCGAAGTCTCCGATCTCGGAAGCCTATAAGACGCTACGAACCAATATTCAATTTGCCGGGATTGATCGCGAGTTGAAGACCATAATGGTCACGAGTACCGGTCCATCGGAAGGGAAATCCACCACCGTAGCGAACCTGGCAGTCGTGATGGCTCAATCCGAGAAGCGGACTCTCTTAATTGATGCCGACTTGCGTAAACCCACGGTTCACCATACGTTTGACCTGGCGAATCGTCAAGGGTTGACCACCTATTTAGCGGGACAAGATCGACTAGAAGATGTCATTCAAGCGACCGAAGCACCGAATCTGGATGTGATGAGCTCGGGTCCGATTCCGCCGAATCCAGCCGAGATGCTGAATTCTAAGGTCATGACTAGACTCCTAGAGGAGTTAAGTGTCCAGTATGATCAGATCCTCATTGATACACCACCGTTAATCGCGGTAGCCGATGCTCAGATCCTGGCTTCCAAAGTGGACGGTGTGATCCTCGTCGTGAATTCGGGTATGACCAACCGCGAGATTGCGGTGAAGGCCAAACAACAGCTTGAAAATGCGAAAGCCAATATCCTTGGGGTTGTTCTGAACAACAAGCAGATCAAAGGGGACAGCTACTATTACTATTATTATGGAGCGAAGAAGTAGAGGGTTGATCTCTACTCTCCTCCTTAAATAGATTTCCCATTATATTGAATATATAGGAATCTATTGAAACTTTCGTTTAACTGTGATATTTTCTAGACAATAGGACTTATGTTCTAGGAGGAAAGTCTATGATTGATGTTCATTCCCACATCCTGTTCGGCTTGGATGATGGAGCCCAGAATCCGGAAGATATGATGGCGATGGCCAAACAAGCCGTTGCTGATGGGATTACGACCGTGGTGGCGACACCTCACCATCTGGATCATGTGTATACGAATCCGCCGGAGAAGATCATCCAGCGACTTGAAGAAGCGAATGCCTTACTAAAAGAGCACCAGATTCCTCTAACCCTTCTTCCTGGAATGGAGATTCATGTGTACGGAGAAGTGCCGGAAGATTTAAAGAATAATCAATTGCTTAGCTTCAATGACCAGCATCGACATATTCTTTTAGAATTGCCTCATGACCATGTACCTAGATATCTGGAGAAGCTCATCTTCCAGATTCAACTGGCTGGATACATACCGATCATTCCACATCCGGAACGCAATAAGGAAATGAGAGAAAACCCGAATCTACTCTATCGATTGGTCAAGCAAGGAGCCTTATCTCAGCTTACCGCTGCTAGTGTAACCGGGAAGTTCGGAAAGAAGATTCAGAAGAGTTGCTTTGATATGATAAACCATCATTTAGTGCACTTCATTGCTTCGGATGCCCACAATACCGGAAGTCGGGGTGTCATCTTAAGTGAAGCCTATGAAACGGTGAAAGCGAAGTTCGGCCAAGAATATGTAGACTGGTTTCAGGATTCCGCGAAGAAGATCATCACAGGTAAAGAGTGTCAGGTTCATACCCCGGAAAAGATCAGGAAGAAGTTCTTAGGATTATTTTAGATGCTTGCTGAAGCAAGTGAGGTAATGTCTACTATCCTTTATCGATGTAGGCACTCGGCTGCGCTGTGGGAGAAGATCTCCTTAGACCTGACTGGTCGGTGGTGTGGTGTGAGGGCGGGTTCGATGCCCGATATTCTTTAATATTTATCTTTTAAAGGTAAAGACAAGTTGTGAAAGTGCTTTCTTGATTGTTTAATATACAACATATATAAGGATGAAGCAAGTCAGAGAGCTCCATGCCAAGTTTCACGAGGATGGATTTTCTTCCCAAGAGAGTAAAGGTTACTCCTTTTGGAAGAGGATTTATCCTTTTTACTTTTGTGAAATATTATACAAATAATACATAATTATCTAAAAACAGACATAAAACACCCAGTGAGGAGGCAGGTTGCCTTGACCTACCAAAAGCGGTTACTAACGTTGATCTTGATTGATTCGATCATCGTCCTCAGCTCGATCTATGTGAGCCATTATATCCTGGTGCCAAAAGAGAGGCCGGGGCTCGTGATTGCCGTCAGTTCTTTGGTCTTATTTTTCAGTCATCATTATTTTGCTAGTCGCTACAAGTTATATAAGCGTGTATGGAAGTATGCGAGTGTGGGGGAGCTGATATCCGTCTTTAAGGGTGTTACGTTTTCCATTTTGATTGCGCTCCTTGTACAATTTGCTCTCGTTCAAGAGTTGTACTATCGGGCCATGATCATCACTTGGATGATGCATATCATCTTCATCGGTGGCGTTCGTTTTTCTTGGAGATTGTATCGAGATAGTCATGTGTCCAAAGTGGATAACAGTCACAAAAAGAGAGCTCTGATCGTCGGAGCCGGTGCAGCGGGGACGATGATCGCCAGACAGCTGAAGCAAAATCCGAACGCCGAGCTTTATCCGGTCGCTTTTATAGATGATGACCCTACCAAACATAAACTTGAGATCTTGGGTCTACCAGTCATGGGTGGACGGGAACAGATCGAAACCGTAGTGAAAGAGTTGGAAGTCGATAATATCATCATTGCCATTCCTTCTTTAAATAAAAAAGAATTGAATCTGATCGTGGGGGAAGCCAATAAAACCCGCGCCAAAACCCAAATTGTTCCGATGATTGAAGACCTTATGACCGGGAAAGTCGCTGTGAGTGATTTCCGGGATGTCCAGGTCGAAGATTTACTTGGAAGAGAACCCGTGCAGCTCGATTCAGATTCGATAGCTGAATACCTCACCGGGAATGTTATCCTCGTTACCGGAGCCGGGGGATCCATTGGATCTGAGGTCTGTCGTCAGGTATCGAAATTCAAACCGAGAACCTTAATTTTGCTTGGACATGGAGAAAACAGCATTCATTCCATTGAATTGGAGTTAAAGGCCAATAACGTCAACGACGTAGAATACATAACCGAAATTGCCGATGTCCAAGATCGAGAAAAGATGTTTCACATCATGGGGAAACACCAGCCTCATGTCGTATTTCATGCCGCTGCGCATAAGCACGTTCCGCTAATGGAGCGTAATCCGGAAGAAGCTGTGAAGAACAACATCATCGGAACGAAAAATGTCGCGGATGCCGCGGATGTACATCACGTTGAAACCTTTGTCATGATCTCCACGGATAAAGCCGTGAACCCGACCAATGTCATGGGTTCGACGAAACGATTGGCCGAGATGATTATTCAGGATCTCGATAAACGAAGTGATACGCGTTTTGTCGCCGTAAGATTCGGGAATGTATTAGGCAGTCGAGGAAGCGTCATTCCGTTGTTTAAAGAACAAATCAAAAAAGGCGGACCAGTCACCGTCACCGATCCCGAGATGAAGCGCTACTTCATGACCATCCCGGAAGCCTCTCGACTCGTTCTCCAAGCCGGGGCTCTCGCCGAAGGCGGAGAGATCTTCGTATTGGATATGGGCGAGCCCGTGAAAATCGTCGATTTGGCCAGAAATTTAATTCGTCTATCCGGTTATACCGAGGATGAGATTCCCATTCACTTTAGCGGGATTCGTCCAGGCGAGAAGCTGTTTGAAGAACTATTGAATGAAAACGAAGTCCATGATCATCAGGTGTATCCGAAGATCTATATTGGAAAGACTTCAAACTTATATATTCATGAAATTTATGAGATCATTGAGAATGTCGATATGGATACCCAAGTGTTGAGGAAACGATTATTGGACTTAGCAAATAATCGAGTGGAAGCCAAGAAGTTAGTTTCCCTAGCGAAATAAAGAGATTAGAGGGGAGTCAAACATTATGAGAGTAAGAAAAGCCATAATACCCGCAGCGGGACTCGGAACCCGTTTCTTACCAGCAACCAAAGCCATGCCGAAAGAAATGTTGCCGATAGTTGATAAACCAACTATCCAATATATTGTCGAAGAAGCCGTAGAATCCGGAATTGAAGATATCATTATCGTAACCGGAAAAGGCAAGCGTGCCATTGAGGATCATTTCGATAATTCCTTTGAACTCGAGCACAATCTATTAGAAAAAGGGAAAATGGATCTATTAAATGAAGTGCAAAAACCATCCCAAATGGTTGATATTCATTACATCCGTCAAAAAGAAGCCCGTGGTTTAGGACACGCCATCTGGTGTGCCAGAAAGTTCATCGGCAATGAGCCGTTTGCCGTTCTCCTTGGGGATGACATCGTCCAAGCCGAGAAGCCTTGCTTAAAGCAAATGCTCGAGCAGTATGATCGTTATCGCGCGTCTGTGATTGGGGTGCAGCATGTACCCGATGATGAAGTCTCACGATACGGGATCGTGGATGCCAAGCAGATTCATGATCGATTCTTTAGTGTCAATAACTTAGTAGAAAAGCCGAAGAAGGAAGTCGCTCCTTCGAATCTTGCTATTATGGGACGGTATATCTTGAGTCCGAAGATTTTTGAAATCTTAGATAATCAAAAGCCTGGTGCTGGTGGAGAGATCCAGCTCACGGATGCCATTGCTGAGTTAAATAAGATCGAGGCCGTTTATGCTTATGATTTTGATGGGACCAGGTATGATGTAGGGGAAAAGTTAGGGTTTATTAAGACGCAGGTGGAGTTTGCGTTGGGGAGAGCGGATTTGAGAGAGGAACTCATGAGGTATTTGAGTGAAGTTGTGGAGAAGAGTTACGCGAAGAACTAAAGGAAGGAAGTCTTGGACCATGGCCGATAGAATATTCCTTTCGTCACCCCATATGAGTGACGAGGGTTATGAAATGCAGTATGTACAGGAAGCTTTTGATACCAATTGGATTGCCCCCTTAGGTAAGAATGTAGATGAATTCGAACGTGAATTATCTGCTAAAGTCGGTTCAAAGGCCGCAGCAGCTCTTTCTTCTGGTACGGGAGCTATCCACCTTGCTCTTAAAGCAGCAGGAGTCGGAGAAGGGGATATCGTTTTTTGCCCTACGTTAACCTTCTCTGCGACCGCGAATCCGATTATCTATCTGAATGCCGTTCCTGTTTTTATTGATAGTAATTATGAGACTTGGAATATGTGTCCTAAGGCATTGGAACAGGCTTTTGAAAAGTATCCCAATGTGAAGGCAGTAATCGTTGTCCATCTTTATGGTCTATCAGCAGATATGGATAAGATCGTAGAACTTTGTAAAAAGCATAATGTCGCTTTAATTGAGGATGCTGCCGAGAGCTTAGGTGCTTATTATAAAGGCAAGCATACGGGGTCTTTTGGAGATTATGGCATCTTTTCTTTTAATGGAAATAAAATCATCACCACGTCCGGTGGCGGGATGTTAGTTTCTGATAATGAAGAGAGAATTGCCAAAGCAAGATTTTGGGCCACTCAAAGTCGAGATCAAGCTAGACACTATCAGCATAGCGAGTTAGGCTTCAACTATCGTATGAGCAATGTAGTAGCTGGAATTGGTAGAGGTCAACTGAAAGTGTTAGAACAAAGGGTTGCAAAGAAAAAGTACATATTTGAGTTTTATAAGAAAGAGTTAGGTTCCCTTGAAGGTGTGAAGTTTATGCCCATCAATGAGTGGAATGAGCCTAATTATTGGTTAAGTTCGTTGACATTGAATGGGCCGGTTAGACCGCTTGATATTATGATGGCACTAGAAAAAGAAAATATTGAGTCTAGACCGGTTTGGAAGCCGATGCATATGCAACCGTTCTTTGAGAAATATGATTTTGTGGGCACGGATGTAGCAGAGAAGTTGTTTGATAATGGGGTTTGTTTGCCGTCCGATACGAAGATGACGGATGGGGATTTGGAGAGGGTTGTGGAGATTGTAGGAAATATCCAAATCCCCAAAAAACAATATTTCATTTGAGGAAGTTATTTTCGACTATGATCACTAGATAGATACAAATACTTAAAGTGAAAAAGAGGTTATTTACTATGGGGAATTTCATTAAAAAAATGATCGATTTTTCGATTTCATTCTTAGTTCTAACATTTTTATCACCATTTTTAGTGTTGATAGCAATTGCAATTAAAATAGATTCAAATGGTCCTGTTTTTTTTAAACAAGAGAGAGTTGGTAAAAAAGGTAAATTATTTTACATCTATAAATTTAGATCAATGGTGATGGGTGCTGAAAAAATCCAAATTGGAAATGTAAAGGGCGAAAATGATACCAGAATTACTAAAGTTGGTATGTTTATTAGGCGATATAGTTTAGATGAATTGCCACAATTAATAAATATTCTTAAAGGAGACATGAGTATAGTTGGTCCAAGACCAACATTAAAATATCAAGTTGAACAATATAATGATTTTCAAATGAGAAGATTGGAAGTGAAGCCAGGTATAACGGGATGGGCTCAAGTGAATGGCAGGAATAATTTGACTTGGTCAGAAAAAATAAAATTAGACAATTGGTATATAGACAATTGGTCGATATTTCTAGATATAAAAGTATTATATAAAACTATGTTTGTTTTATTTAGAAAGAACGAAGTTTATTATGGAAGCAAAATACAAGAGTTTAAAAAAATAGATACTCTTAAACCTTGATCCAGTGTTTAAGATGAGTAGATGATCGATTAAAAAGGAAATTTATAATCAGTGAAGGAGACAAAAAATGATTAGAGATAAAAAAAAAATACTTGTTCTTGGTGCTGGAAGAGACCAACTTCCAATAATTAACAAAGCCAAAGAACTTGGCCTATTTGTCATCGTTGTTAGTCCAAAAGGTGAATATGATGGCTTTAAAATTGCCGATAAAATATTTTATGCAGATATCACGGAAATAGATGAAATTCTAGAATTTGCAAAGAGTGAAGGTGTTGATGGTGTTGTGTCAGACCAACTAGACATTGCGGTACCATCAATTGCCTACATTACAGAAATGCTTAATCTTCCTGGCATAGGATATGACTGTTCTCAATATTTTACCAATAAAAATCTAATGCGGAACGTAGCGGAAGAGGTTGGGATACCTATACCTAGATATAAAGAGGTTGAGGATCTTAATAGTGGGTTAGGTGTTGCTAATGACATAGGGTTCCCTGTTGTTATTAAACCAGTGGATTCAGCTGGAAGTAAGGGTGTATTTAAAGTTGATAGTGAGGATGAGTTTAGAGAAAAATTCAAGTTAGCAAAGGTAGAATCATTTTCTAGAAAAGTTATGGTAGAAGACTTTATTCAAGGTGAACAGTATTTATCAAGAGGATATGTGGATGAGTATAAACTTCGTTTGTTTGCATTTGCAGACAGATATTATTTTGATTTACCTAAAAATTTTCTTCCTAACATAACTATTTTTCCGGCTACTGTTGAAAAAAATATTCAAATGAGAATGGTTGATTATCATGATAGATTAATAAAAAAATTGAGGCCTAAGTTTGGAGCAACAGGTAGTGAGTGGATATATAACAGAGATACAGATACGTTGTATCTTGTTGAAATATCAATACGAGGAGGCGGGGCTTTTATTAGTTCCGATTTAATTCCTGAAGCATATGGGATAGATTTACAGCCCTATCTTATAAATGCTTCTTTGAATCAGAAGAATAGTGATGTTTTTAGTGCGAATATCAAAAATCGTTCATCTGCATATGTTTTCTTTTTACTACCAGAAGGTAGAGTTTGTGATGTTTCAGGTTTAAATGAGATTGAAAGCATAGAGGGGGTATTAAAGTCTTTTGTAAGAAATATTAAAGTGGGTGAAATTATCAAATCTATAAATCATAAGGGGTCAAGAATTGGACCGATTCTAGTGAGTGGTGATACTAGAGATGAGGTTGAGATGACGATTAAAGAAATACAAAGTAAGGTTACAGTGAATGTAGAGACTGATTGTGGAAAAAAGGGGATAATATGGAAATAAAATCCCTTATGTATTAGGATTTATTCAAGAAAATGATAAAAAGTTATAAGAGAGACATGGAAAGAACTTATAAAAACCAAGAGTTGTAAGAAAGATTTAATATTAGATTAAGTTTATTCTTTTTTTATTAATAGCTTAATCGATTTACTTATTCTAGAATGTATAAATTATTAATAAAAACAAGCTGAAGGTGAAATCAAATGTTATCGGTTGTTCCTATAAATGAGACTGAAAAATGGGATGAGATAGTAAAGGGATTTGAATTCCATGATATATATTATCTATCTGGATACGTAAGAGCTTTCCAAATTAATGGTGATGGTGAGCCAATACTATTTTTCTATGAAGATAATACTATAAAAGCGATTAATGTACTAATGGTAAAAGACATATCAAAAGAAAAAAACTTTTTAGATAAGGTACCTAAGAACACATACTATAGTAGTTCTACTCCTTATGGTTATGGCGGTTTCTTAATTCAAGGGAAAGTAACTAATGATAGTTTAATGAATTTAGATAGGGAATACAATTTAGAATGTAAGAAAATGGGGATTGTTAGTGAATTTGTTCGTTTTCATCCTGTATTAAACAATTCAGAGATGGTTACGCCAATCTATGAAGTTACTAATCTTGGAAGAACTATTACGTTGGAATTAAATTCACATAATGAAATCTGGAACTGTTTAACTAGTCAAAATAGAAATAAGATCCGTAAAGCAAAAAAAGCTGGTGTTGATATCTTTTGGGGACGTAAAACTGATTTGTTTGAAAAGTTCAGGCCTTTGTATAATGGAACGATGGATAGAGACGGTGCAATTGAATATTATTATTTTAAAAATGATTTTTATAGTAGTATTCTGAGTGATTTAAAATACAATTCATTAATGTTTTATGCCCAATATAAAGAGGAAATTATAGCGATGTCAGTTATACTGTTTGTAAATCAACAAATGCATTATCATCTATCTGCATCTGATAAAGAATATCAACATCTTGCACCAACTAATTTATTGCTTTATGAAGCAGCAAGTTGGGGATGTGAAAATGGATACAAAACACTTCATTTAGGTGGAGGTGTGGGAAGTAACGAGGATAGTCTTTATACCTTCAAAAAAGGATTTAATAGAAATTCAAACACTTATTTCTCGATTGGAAAAAAGATATTTGATGAAGATAAGTATCAAGATCTGGTCAATATCAGAAAGCAAGAATCAGGATTTGATGAAAGAAATTCATTTTTTCCGCTTTACCTAGCATAACAAAGTGATAATAAAGCGATTTAATAATACTAAAAAAATTTAGATGTAATATCAGATGTAATAATAGTGATATTTGTTATTTAGAATTATAGGCGGTGGAGTATATATGGATAAACATCAAAAATATAATATTGTAATTTTAAATCATCATGCAAATGCCCCTGACGTTGGTGGTGGTGGGAGGCATTATGAAATAGCTAAATATTTTTCGGAATTAGGGCATGAAGTTACTGTTCTTGCTTCTTCTTATGATCAAGGGAAAAAACAGTATAGAGTTAGTGAGGAAATAAATGAGATATTTTTTAATGAGAAGTTTAAATTTGTAAGACTTAAAACAAAACCAGCATATAAACGTATGACTGGAAGATTTATTAATTATATTAATTATAAAAATAAAGTTACTAAATATGAAAATTTTAATCAAAAACCTAATGTAATTATTGCATCATCTGTACATCCACTTGCATGGGAAGCAGGCTATAAATATAGCAGGAGATATAATGCGAAATTTATTGTAGAAGTAAGAGACTTATGGCCATTAAGTATGTATGAGGACTTCTCTGGAATTACAAGAAAATTGATCTTTTCATACTTTGAATCCTTAGAAAAAAAATATTATAATTTGGCTGATGGAATAATTACTACAGCACCATATGCGAACGAGTATATGGAAGAGAAATATGGAATTGAAAAAAATAAAATTTTCTATATTCCTCATGCTATTGATATTGAAGAATTTGATAAACAAATAGAATCTCATGAAGATATATTATTACCGGAATTAAATGAAATACTAGATAATAAATTTTGTGTAACCTACACTGGCGCACTCTCAAAAAGTGAGGGATTACCAACATTTGTTGAATCAGCAAAGTATCTAAAAAAATATAAAGACATAATTTTAATTGTTATAGGTAATGGCCCAGAGAAAGAGAAATTGCTTAAAATAATTAAAAGTGAGAACTTAGACAATGTTCTTTTGTTAGAGAAGCAACCTAAAAATAATGTACCTTTGATATTGAAAAAGTCAGAAGTATTATTCTGTGGTCTATTAGAAAGAGAGGCATTTAAATATGGAATTAGTAAAAATAAGTTTTATGATTATATGGCTGCAGAAAAACCTATTATATTTGCATCGAATGTAAGAGGTAGTCTAATAAGTAAGGCAAAAGCGGGAATCACTATAGAGCCAGGTAATGCTAAAAAGCTTTCTGAAACAATTATACACATGTATGAAAATATAGATAGTGTTGGGAAAGATTATTCAAAAAATGGTCGCTTATATGTTGAAGAGAATCATACTGTGCAAAAAATATCTGAGAGATTTCTCGAGATTATCTCTAAAAGTTAATAAATAATTATTATAGTTTGAGTAAGAAGGGGACGTTGTTAATTATGAGTATTGTAAACGTAATTGGTCTAGGTTATATAGGGTTACCCACAGCACTGATTTTTGCGAAAAATGGTATTAAGGTGGTAGGTACCGATATCGATTCCAATCTGGTAAAGACATTATCTAAAGGAATCGCACCTTTTGAAGAAGAAGGATTAGAGGAACTTTTTCTACAGGCTCTCTCTAATGGAATTGAATTTACCACAAACTATCAGAAGACACATACGTATATTATTGCGGTTCCTACACCATATATTAAAGAAAGTAAGAAACTTGACCCAAAGTATGTTATTTCAGCTGTAAACAGTGTTCTAGATGTCTGTGAAAGTGGTGCGCTGTTAATTATAGAATCAACTATTTCACCTGGTACAATAGATAAGTACATTCGCCCTGAGATTGAAAAAAGAGGTTATGTAGTTGGAGAAGATATTCACTTATTACATGCTCCAGAAAGAATTATTCCCGGAAACATGATTTATGAACTTGAATTCAATTCAAGAACAATTGGGGCTGATAATTTTGAAATTGGAGAGAAAGTTAAAGGGTTGTATTCTAATTTCTGCAAAGCAGATATTGTTGTAACGGATATAAGAACTGCTGAAATGTCAAAAGTTGTAGAAAATACATTCAGAGATATTAATATCGCATTTGCTAATGAATTAGCAAGAATTTGTCGTACAGATAATATGGATGTTTATGAAATAATTAGAATTGCTAATTTGCACCCAAGGGTTAATATATTGCAACCAGGCCCAGGAGTTGGAGGACACTGCATTTCAGTTGATCCTTGGTTTTTGGTTGGGGACTATCCTGATCTAACAAATTTAATATTGACTGCACGAAAAACAAATGATTCAATGCCAAGTCATGTACTTGGACGTATTAGAGATATAATGAGGGAAAATGGTATTAAAGATATATCAAAAGTTGGCCTCTATGGTTTGGCATATAAAGAAAATGTTGATGATACGAGGGAGAGTCCAACACTTCAACTCTTAGATCGAATGGACGAGCACTTAGCTTTTGGTGTAAAAGTCTTTGATCCACTTGTTAAAAAAAGAATTGTAGACCATCAGTTTATGAATTTTGAAGATTTCTTAAATGAGATAGAGATACTTGTGATTATGGTTGGACACGAACACATTATAGACAATTTTGAACTCATTAAAAATAAGCATGTCCTTGATACTAAAAATATTTGTAATATCCACAAGGTATATAAGTTGTAGTTTTAGCTGTTTGAGCAATTGTCGGAAATGTTAGAATGAATATTGAAAAATGCTAAACTGTAGAGAGGGCAAAAATATGAAAGTATGCATTACAAGAAATGCAGAGGCCAGAACTAATGCTGGTATTTCAAGAATAGTTAGTGCTTTAGAATGTAACGTAGATAATATTATATTACTGACTAGAAATAGGTTTGCTGAAGGAAATGGCAAAGTAGAGGTATTGAGATACAATACGACAAACACAGAAATTGTCAACTATGAGATCAATCTAAAGAGTAACCCAGGCCGTGGTATCGTAAACATTGTCCAGTTGGTAATATTTCAATTTATTTTATTTAAATGGCTCTTAAAAAATAGAAACAAATATGATATTATACACGCCTTCGATTTAGATAGTGGTTTGCCAACTCTTCTAATTTCAGTGTTATTAGGAAAAAAGTACGTATATCATATTGCAGACTTCTATATTGACAGTAGAGGAGGAGTGCCGAAGTTTCTAAAAAATGTAATTAGGCGTATAGAGTACTCTGTGATAAATGGAGCGGAAACAACAATTATTTGTACTGAAGATAGGGCAAGACAAATCGAAGGAAGCAAGCCAAAAGAACTCGTAGTTGTCCATAATACACCCATAGTACCGGAGAGTTTATTGAAATCAATCCAACAGAATAATGAAATAAGAAATCCGAACAATCGAAAAATCAAACTAACTTATGTTGGTGCGCTAGCTGAGAAGCGATTTATTAGATATTTAATAGATGTAATTAAGAGATATCCTAATGTTACTTTGAATATAGCAGGTATGGGAAAGCTGGAACAATATGTGAAAGAAGCGTCAATTGAGTATGAAAATATTAATTATTTTGGAATGATAGACTATACCGATGCATTAAAATTATACTCTGATACTGATTATATGTTTGCTATATATGACCCAAGAGTTCCAAACCATAGATATTCTGCGCCTAATAAAGTTTACGAGGCAATGATATTAGGTAAGCCAATAATAGTAGCTAAAGGTACTGGAATAGACCAAATAGTTTCTACGAATAAAATTGGTATAACGATCGACTATTCAATCGAAGCTTTTGAAAAAGTACTAACTGACATAATATCTAATCCTGATTTAATGGTCAGTATGGCTAATAATTCTAAAAAAGTATATGTTAAATACTCGTGGATTGAAATGAAAAATAAAATTATAAATATATACCAAAATATACGGTAACTCAAATTACGATTAATTTCTATTAATAAGTAAAAAAATTAAATGTATAGAACTAGTATTACTAAGATTTAAAAATTAAATATTTCTTTTTGTTAAAAATTAAAAGAAAAAAGTAGTAGCTGTATTCAATCAATTGATTAAAAATCATTAAGGAAAGTAATATATAATACACTGAAATAAAATGTATTTTTATGTTTTCAATTTAGTAGATTTAATCTCCTGACTATAAAACATACAGTAATACTTTCCTTATATATTTACTAATATTATATGTGATTGAGTAATAATCCTAAGATAATGTTGAAAATAGAGATTTTAGCAACTAGTAGGTTTTTCCTTAAGTTGGTGTGTTATGACAACTGTATCTACAAATTAATGAAGTCTTAACATTGGTTATTGAATTATTAATGATCATATTTTGATGTACATTATTTATAAATAATTATTCTCTTAAATTAAGGTAGGTTTGCATATGATAGAGGCCACCATAAAACCAAATAATTTGTTATTGTTAGTATTACTCCTTCTAAGTGTTATGCCATATATATATGTAGGTTCATACGGAATGCCAGTCTTGTATTTATTATTGCCGATTGGCATAGTGATTTTTATACTTGTATTATTTGGGAAGATTCGCATCCCAAGAATTACAAAAACTTTGATATTACTATTTATACTAATATTGATTGAAATTTTTATATCTACATTATATGGGACTATAACTACTTTTAATAAATTTGATATCCCAACAGATTCAATACAGTACGTTGCAAGATTTATAACTCTAATTTCATTTATTGTATGGTTTTATAAGGGGAAAATTGAAGTAGATAAGTTCATACGATACTTTTTAGTTTTTCTGAATATAGCTATGTTAATAGGAATATTTCAATGGATTCCTTGGCCTGGAAGGGAATTATTCATTCAATTATATCCCTTCAGGGATGGATCTCTCCAATTAAGCCAATTAGACAGAGAACTTTATAGATTTAGATTGCATGGGATAGCCCAATTCGCTACTGCAAATGGAGGACTAGCTGCCTTTTTCTTTGTATTTGCATACTCGGTATTTAAGTATTACAAAAAATATAATTTTCTTTCCATTACTCTAATGGTATTAACGGTGATTAATATTTTTGCTAGTCAGGCTAGAGGAGGTATTTTGGCATTATTTTTTTCGCTTTTCCTTTTTTATTTTGTAAGTATCTATTTAAATAAAAGTAGTATAAAACCTACTTTATTTATGATGACTGCAAGTGGGATTATTACAACAATAAGTATATACCTCTACAATACTGGTAATAAGTTTATAGGTTCAATGGTATTTAGATGGAACCATCTATTTGAGGCAAGAGGTGGAGCAAGGGTAGATCAAATATACTATTTTATTTCATTATTAGAAAATCCCTTCTTTTATTTATTTGGTCTATCAAAACAAGTAGTAAACCAGAGCGAAATTTCCTATGGCGTTGAAATAGAGCCGATAAACATATTTGTCACATATGGAGCAATAGGATTTTTGTTACAATACTCAGTGATTGTCGTGTTATTAATATATTTTCTAAGAAATATGAGGAAATGCTTGGAAAATAAAGCTGTATTGACTTTGATTGTGGCTTCCTTTGTGGGAATATTAAGTTATCAGATTTTTTCTTTAGGTTATTATTTCTTCAGAGAGCTTAGAGTGGGATTATTTCCATGGATACTAATTGGAGTGGCAATAGGTGTGCTTGAGAAATATAGTAGGGATGGATGTAAATTATGACAAAGAAACTAGAACAGATATGTATAATATCAGGTTCATACCCAACACCGACAAGTCCTAAATATACGTTTGTTGATCAGTTAGTCAGTGCCTGGGCAGATTTAGGGATAGATTGTATAGTTATTTCACCAAATAGTATTACAAAACAAATTACAAAAAGATCAAATGTTAAACCAAGAGAGTGGTCTAAGACTACTCTAAAAGGAAACACAATAAAAATTTATTCTCCGAATTATCTTTCATATTCAAGTAGAAACCTATTAGGATATAATACTGCAAATCTAACTATCAAAAGCTTTAAGCAATCTGTGTTTAAGGAGTTTAGGAGATTAAACTTAAAACCAGATATAATTTATGGGCATTTTATCGTCTCCTCTGGCATCGCTGCAGCTGAAATTGGCTCGATATACAATATTCCGTCATTCTTTGCATATGGAGAAAGTTCACCAGAACACTTGGAAAAAATCGGCGTCCAAAGAATTTCAAATATGCTCAAGAATATTAATGGAGTAGTATCAGTTTCAACAGAAAATAAGAAACGGTTAATAGAACGTAAAATTGTCTCAAGCGAGAAAGTTAAGGTTTTCCCGAATGCAATTGATAGTAAACTTTTTTATAAAAGAGATAAACAAGAAATGAGAAGAAAGTTTGGTTATAGCGAATCTGACTTTATTGTAGCTTTTGTTGGTCATTTTATTAATAGGAAAGGTTCATTAAGAGTTTCTAGAGCGCTTGATGGCTTAAATGGAATTAAGTCCATATTTATAGGAAATGGACCTGATTTTCCAACATGTGAGGGTATTTTACATTCTGGAAGAGTTCCACATGAAAAAATACCTGAAATGTTAAGTGCTGCAGATGTCTTTGTTTTACCAACATTGAATGAAGGATGTTGTAATGCAATAGTTGAGGCAATGGCATGTGGATTGCCAATTATTTCATCTGATAAACCTTTTAATGACGATGTTTTAACAGCTGACAATTCTATCAGAGTGGATCCGATGAATGTAGAACAAATCAGAAATGCAATAAAGTTATTGAAAAACGATACTTCTATTAGGATGAAAATGTCTGAGGCTTCCATAATTCATGCAGTTAACTTTAAGATTGAGGAAAGAGCTAAGAGAATATTAAATTTCATGCAAGAAAAAATACAAAAAAAATAGCTATTTTACTGCTTTAATAATATATATTTGTTCATAATTATTTATCTAGTAGTTATAAGGTAGAAAGACAATTTTTCTATAAAAAAGGAATATTAAAAATAGGGAAAAATCATTTAAAACGGAAATTGTTAGTAAATAACATTAGGTAACTTAAGAGTTGTTCTAATAACTATTTGGAAAAGGGGTAAATATGACTAAGAATAAATACTTTAGAAGTCTTATGAATACCAAATGGGTTAGTATATATAGAAGGAGGTTCTTAAACTTTAAAGGTAGAATCCAAGCATTTTTGATTAGTGATGAAGAAATGAATAAGCGTCTATATAAAAAGAAGAAGCAAAAAAATCTTAACTTAGCTAGTCCAAAAACCTTTTCTGAAAAGGTAATTTTTTTAAAGTTATACTATAGAAATCCCTTAGTTACGCTTTGTTCGGACAAATATTACGTAAATGAGTATATAAAAGCTTGTGGTTTTGAACATATTATAAAAAAAACATATGGTGTATATCGTAATGCAAATGAAATAGATTTTTCAGCATTGCCAGATAAGTTCTTCTTGAAATGTAATCACATCCAAGGTTCTAACAAGTTAATAAACAGAAATGAAGTTGTAGACTACGATTACCTAAAAAAATATTACAATGTTTTACTGAAGCGGAATCATTACTATACTATGAGAGAATGGGGATATAAAAACATAAAACCACTTATTCTCTGTGAGGAGTGCTTGGAGGATAAAAATGGTAACTTACCGACAGACTACAAATTCTATTGCTTTAGCGGAGAACCAAAATATTTCATGGTTTCTTATGGTGAGTTTGAACATAATGTTCGAAATCATAAGTTTGATATGCAGATGAACTCCATCGATTCATATTTTAAAGAAGATGTTGCTATTGCCCCAGAATCTATTAAAATCCCTGATAATTTTGAAGAAATGGTAGAAATTGTTAGAGAATTGTGTAAACCTTTTCCTCACGTAAGAGTAGACTTATATAACGTCGATGGAAAAATATTTTTTGGTGAATTGACATTTTATAGTGCTGGCGGATTTATTAATGTGCATTCACAAGAGATGGATCTATTAATAGGATCGTGGATAAATTTAGATAATTATCAAATTGATCTCACCAAAAAAGTAAATTAAAAATATTTTATGAGAATATAGCCAACATGGAGTTTGTTGTAATTTAGATTGAATAAGGAGATATAAAGTTGGTTAGTAATCTAAATAGTAAAATAATCAATGCAGCAAAATGGTCAACAATAACATCAACCATCTCAAAACTAATAACTCCAATTACAACGATGATACTGGCTAGAATTCTAACGCCTGAAGCATTTGGAGTTATTGCTACAGTAACTATGATAATAAGTTTTGCTGATATGTTTGCAGATGCTGGTTTTCAAAAATACCTAATTCAACAGGACTTTAAAAATAATAAGATAAAGTTTAGATATGCAAATGTTGCGTTTTGGACTAATTTAACAATATCATTTCTAATTTGGTTACTTATCTCTATATTTTCTGAGCAAATAGCTACGTTTGCAGGTAATCCCGGTTTAGGTAAAGTAATAGTAATAGCAGGTATTTCACTACCATTAACGTCATTTTCGAGCATACAAATGGCATTATACAGACGTAGTTTTGATTTTAAAACTCTCTTTTATGTAAAGTTATTTGGAATATGTATACCGTTCTTTGTCACTATTCCACTAGCCCTTTATGGCTTAAGTTATTGGTCAATAATAATAGGTACTATATGTGGGAGTCTATCAAATGCTATTATATTGACAATAAAATCAGAGTGGAAACCAACTGCATTTTATAGCTTTATGATGCTAAAGAAAATGTTTTCATTTAGTTTTTGGTCTCTTTTAGAAACTATTTCAATATGGTTTACTTCATGGGTTGATATCTTTATTATTTCAAGTTTACTTAATTCCTATTATTTAGGTATATATAAAACTTCCATTAACATGGTTAATGGCATCTTAGGACTTGTAGCAGGTTCAATTGCAACCGTATTATTTTCAGCATTATCGCGATTAAAAGATAATGAAAATTCCTTTAATGAGACATTATTTAAATTTCAAAAATATGTTAGCATATTCCTGTTACCAATGGGAGTTGGAATATTTATTTACCGTGACACTATCACCTATATTTTACTTGGAAGTCAGTGGGCTGAAGCAAGCCTCTTAATTGGGTTATGGGGTCTGATAAACTCTTCGTCGATTGTATTTTCATACTTGAGTAGTGAAGTCTATAGATCAAAGGGTCTTCCGAAAATATCCTTATTAGCTCAGCTTTTGCATATTATTGCAATAATACCGACTTGCTATATAAGTATGAAATATGGTTTTAATACACTAGTCATTGCAAGATCTTTGATTGGTTTACAGTTTGTTCTAGTTCATTTTCTTTTATTATATATGATATTTAAGATATCACCGTTGAAGATGATAAAAAATATTTTCCCAATTATTTTTTGTTCTGCACTAATGGGTCTGTTTGCAGAATTAATACAGATGGTAAGTAATAAAATTTATTGGAACGTTGTTTCTATTGGTTTATGTATTGTTTTTTACTTTATGATTATTTTATTAATTCCAAGTATCCGCATGGAAATATTTGAAGTCCTTAAAAAGAAAAGTCAAAAATTAAATCTGTAGTATTGTTTGTGCTGTAGAAATTAATACTTTTTGTAAAGGAAAAACTACCATATTTGGTACCCAAAAAGAAAATGGAGTCGTGTAAATGAAAATAAAATTAATAGCAACTGATTTAGATGGTACCTTGCTTAAAAATAATAATAGTATTGATTCAGAAACTACTGAATTTCTTATCAAATTCCAAAGTAAAAAAGGAATTTTAGTTTTGATTACGGGAAGACGGTTAAATGAAATCTCAGAATATATAGACTCCCTAAAGATGCTAGATTTTAAAACAGGGTATATCGTATTCTGTGATGGTCAATATGTTTGGGACATTAGTAATAACCAAATAATAAATAATCAGTTTCTAACTATAAAAGATGTAATATTCATATTAGATCATATAAAAAACTATTCATTTAATGTTACCTTATATAATAACAAAAATGACTTTGTACTATTAAATAAGCAAACACCACTTAAAAGAATAATATATTCATTATGTCGAACATTACTAAAGAAAAATGGAAGGAAAAAGTATACCTTTACATTTATGATTCCTTTCATTTCTTCACAGGTTGTTGATATTGAAAAAGTAGTTATTCACACTAATAAACTTAAAAGCAAGGATATGCATGAATATTTCGGAAAGTTTACTGACCATTTTTCTAATTACAACATTACTTTAATGGAAGAAAAGAAGATAGAAATTTCGAGAAAGAATGTTAATAAACGAGATGCGTTATTGCAGATAACTAACTCGGAAGACTTGTTAAATGATGATGTTTTAGTTATTGGAGACGAAGGTAATGATGTAAAGATGCTAAAATACTTTAAAAACAGTTTTGCAATGGGGAACGCAAGTAATTATGTGAAACAAGCAGCCATGTATATTACTGATACTAATGAGAATCAAGGTGTACTTAAAGCACTAAAGAAGTTTGTAGGTGATGAAAATGATCGACTCGGGGGTAATACCCCCTCGGGTAGGGGTCAGACCCCAATGTCATCAAGCTAGCACTACAGAAAATGTGATTGATTGCCAACGGCAAAGCGCTCCGCGCTTTACCTTGTGATCAGGGACTGTCCCTCACTCTGCTAAAGTGTAAAGTATGAAATTAAATTACTTTCAAATTGTCTTAATAAGTGGATATATTTAGTCTGACGATTAGTGTTAGGCTTTTTGCTGTTATCTGCGCTAATATTTTAAGGATCTCTTATAATATGGGAACGATGAATTAATAGTGAAAATACTATTATTGTTGATTGGAGGAAATTTTTAATGTACAAAATAGCAGTAGCAGGAACAGGTTACGTCGGCCTAGTGGCCGGCGTTTGTTTTGCTGAAGTGGGTCATCAAGTGACTTGTGTTGATATTGATGAGAATAAAGTTAACCTCATGAAGTCGGGTGTGTCTCCCATTTATGAGGCTGGTTTAGAAGAGTTAATGCAGAAAAACTTTGCAGCAGGAAAAATTGATTATACTACAGATTTTCAATCGGCATACAAAGATGCAGATGCGATCTTTATCGGTGTAGGTACACCGGAGCAACCAGACGGTTCTGCCAATTTATCCTACATAGCAACGGTTGCAAGGCAAATTGCGGAATCCATAGAAAAGGACTGCCTGGTGGTTGTAAAATCTACCGTTCCGGTTGGAACAAACGATAAGGTCGAGCAATTTATTAAGGATTTCCTAGTCCATGATGTAAGAGTAGAAGTAGCTTCCAACCCCGAGTTTCTCGCTCAAGGATCGGCTGTCCATGATACGTTACATGCGGAAAGAATAGTTATTGGAACCGAAAGTAAATGGGCGGAAGATTTATTAATGGGTATTTATGAACCGTTTGGTTTACCTATCGTTTCCGTTAATAGAAGATCAGCAGAAATGATCAAGTATGCTTCAAATGACTTCCTAGCACTAAAAATCTCCTATATGAATGATATAGCTAACCTTTGTGAGTTGGTCGGTGCGGATGTTCAGGATGTGGCAAAAGGAATGAGTTTTGATGGGCGTATTGGAAGTAAGTTTTTAAATGCAGGGATTGGTTTTGGAGGCTCATGCTTCCCTAAGGATACAAAAGCACTAGAGTATATTGCTAAACAGCATGGCTATGAATTAAGAACTGTAAAAGCCGCCATAGACGTGAATAAAGACCAGAAAACGTTGTTATATAAAAAAGCGAGCAAGCGATTAATTACATTCAATGGTCTTAAGGTTGCAGTACTCGGATTAACATTTAAGCCGGGAACAGATGACCTACGGGAGGCTGCATCTCTCGAGAATATTCCTCTCTTATTAGAGCAGGGAGCAGACATTTATGCGTTCGATCCTGTTGGTAAGGATAACTTTGCTAGATTATATCCAGAAGGTCAGAATGGCAGAGGGAACATGACCTATGTTGAGCGTATCGAGGATGCTTTAGATGGGGCGAATGTTTGTTTCATCTTCACAGAGTGGGGAGAAGTGAAAGCTGTTGATCCTGAAACTTATAAGAAATTGATGAGAACCCCGCTTATCTACGATGGTAGAAATCTATACAGTGTTCAAAAGATGAAAGACGCAGGGGTGGAGTATCACTCCATTGGAAGACAATCCGTCTTTAGAGAAGGTGTAAAGGAGTCGAAGCATCGTGAGTTACAAACCATTGGACTCTAGTAAAACATTCCTGATTACAGGATCTGCAGGTTTCATTGGATATTACCTTTCGAAGAAACTATTGGATCAGGGCTGCCGGGTTATCGGTGTAGATAATGTAAATGATTATTATGATGTAAATCTGAAATATGCTCGTTTGGAACAACTTGAGCCTTATGAGAGACTTACGTTTATTAAAGGGGATATTTCAGACAAAGCGATGATCAGCCAACTATTTGAGGAATATAAGCCTCATGTTGTGGTAAATCTAGCTGCTCAAGCTGGAGTACGCTATTCTATTGAAAACCCGGATGTCTATATTCAAAGCAATATTATAGGATTCTATAATATTCTTGAAGCTTGCAGACACAATCCCGTGGAACATCTAGTCTATGCCTCATCGAGCTCTGTATATGGTGCGAATAAAAAGGTGCCTTTTGAAGAATCCGATTTTGTAGATACTCCTGTATCCCTTTATGCCTCAACGAAAAAATCGAATGAATTGATGGCCTATACTTATAGTCATCTTTATAACATTCCAGCTACAGGTCTACGCTTCTTTACCGTATACGGTCCTATGGGACGCCCGGATATGGCCTACTTTGGATTTACGGATAAGTATTTTGCTGGAGAGTCTATTAAAATCTTTAATAACGGTGATTTTGAAAATGACCTTTATCGTGACTTTACCTATATCGACGATATAGTAGTTGGAATAGAACGACTTATGGGAAACCCACCTGAAGATGCCGTTCCTCATAAGGTTTTCAATATTGGAAACAACAATCCAGAAAAATTAATGGCCTTTATAGAGACATTAGAAAAGGCTTTAACTAATGCTTTAGGTAGAGAAGTTTTATTTGAAAAGGTATTTGAGCCGATTAAACCAGGTGACGTTCCAGCTACTTATGCATCGACAGATCTGTTGCAGGAAGCTGTAGGTTTTAAACCGCAAACGCCGATTGAGGTAGGCCTGCAGAAGTTTGCGGATTGGTATGTGGAGTATTATAAGGTGAAATAAGTGAGTGCCTGTCACCGCCCGAATTTTGTCGAGGGCGGTGGCAATAAAAAGGATTATAACAAACTAGCCACTGAATTCAATTTTATCCTACTTATCTTTTAGGGGCTAAGTCCAGTGATTTAGGGAGGAAAGATGGTCTTAGTGGCTCTATTTCTGGATAGTTTTATGAAACACAATGATTTCCAGGGAAGTATGCCGGGTTCCAGCCTATGAATTGCCTAGAGTCTGGAATTGACATACTTAAATGTTAGGGAAAACAATAAAAAGATGTCTTTTGGATAAAGGTGGTCTGAGGAGTAATTCTATGGCGAGAACTTATTGGAGCGAAGGAAGAAATGTTACATACATACTTCGAGGATTATTTGCAATTGGATCATTATCCTTCTATTTTTATATATTAGAAAGTAATAATTATCTAGTAGTTGTGGGGCTCTTGTTGTTAAGTTTAATCGCCGCTGAAATGGTTGGAGCTGTTTGGACTAGATATAGAAGAAGTAAATCAAAGATAAAAAAAGAGCAAAAGAAGTCCACTGGAAAGTCAATGAAAAAGGGTTTAACAGACCAAGAATTATTGAATTCCAAAATTGATGACTTATCTGGAACTGACTTTGAGAGATTAATGGAGATGTATTACATAGATAATGCTCGCCTCGGGGATACCCCCTCGGGTAGGGGTCTGACCCCAGTCGAAGTTTGTCGAACATAACTCGCTATAGTAAGTGAAAAATAGGTCTGACTGTCTATAATTGGTCAGGCCTAGTACATTATGGCTTATTAAAATCAATGATCGCCTCGGGGATACCCCCTCGGGTAGGGGTCAGTCCCGCGGTTCTTTAAAGTGGTAAAGTAAATGCCGTTTAAAAATGTGGTCGGTTTTGTGAAGAAGAATTTTGCGAACCATCGTGTTTTCACGAACTTAGAAAAGTGGAATGAACAATGTCTCCAGTGGCTAAATCGAAGCGGGAATGGGAAAATCCACAATACCACAAAAAAGAGACCGGTCGAAGTGTTCACCCTGGAAAAGTTACACTTACGACCCGTCTCTCATTCACTCAGCTTTTCAGCTATTGACTCTTCTAGTATAACAAGGTCCGTTCGAAAGGACAACACCATTAGGTATAAGTCAAATCGTTACTCTGTGCCATTAGGTACATACCGTCACCCAGACACCGTCGGCTATGTAACAGGAACTAAAGATCATCAACTGATCATTAAAGAACATGTCGATGGAGATATTCTAGCCCAACATAAAATCGATCTAAGGAGTGGTCAATTAATTCAAGACCGTGATCTCCAACGGTAAAACGCTCCGCACTTTACCTCATGAAAGGGGTCTGACCCTCACTCTGCTAAAGTGTGAAAGTGATATGTCTTCATATTGATAACTGGTGATTAGTGTCAGGCTTTTAGCTGTTATCGTAAATATTTAATGATCTCTTAAAAGAGCGATGAATTATAAGTGATAAACTATTATTATTTATCGGAGGAAATTTTCAATGTGCAAAATAGCAGTATCAGGAACAGGTTACGTCGGTCTAGTGGCCGGCGTTTGTTTTGCTGAAGTGGGTCATCAAGTGACTTGTGTTGATATTGATGAGAATAAAGTTAACCTCATGAAGTCCGGGGTGTCTCCCATTTATGAGGCTAGTGCCCGCCTCGGGGATACCCCCTCGGGTAGGGGTCAGTCCCGCTGATCTTTAAAGTGCTAAAGTGAAGCCCGCTCCGGTTCATTACCGGAGTGGGCTTATATCAATTTAAAGTAACAAAACCTTTATTTTGTAATGGTATATGAAGTTTTTTAGTATATTTCAATACTAGAGAAGATTTTTCAAAGAGAATGTAGTAAGACCAAAATTTCCTGTTAAGTATCCCCACTATTATAAGGACAATCTTTAAATGATTCTAATTTGTGATATAATAAAAGACAAGGTTGTTTGATTAAGATCATCTAAAGGTCTATCTTTATTGAAAATTTACATAAATAAAAGTAGCTTAATTAACTCCTTAACTGCATATACTAATACTATCTTTTATTATGAAGGCGGTATGCAAGTGAGGATGAGGAGGAAGTACATGTTAAGAGGAGCACTGAAGGCAAATCCCAGAAATCGAATCACTCGAATTAGCTCTGACCAAAGAATCGAAATGATTAATAAGGAAATTTCAGCGAGTATAAATGTCGATAAACTCTTTAATGGTATTGAACCCTTAATAGTTGGTGAAAATGGAGTGGTTCTGAACTTCGATCATAATAATCCTCAACATAAAAAGTGGTTGAATGATTAATGAAGCCGGGAGAAATATACGATTTATATTTTCCTTTTAAAACACCAATCAAACCGGGCCAAGAAATGGGGAAGATTCGCCCGGCTCTAATTTTGGCTGTTTCTTCGAGTGGAACAGCTCTTGCTCTTTCGCTTAAAATAACCGGTACAGGACCAACCAGTGAGTATCCGTATCGTATTCCTATATTTTTTTGGCGAGACGCTAATTTGGACAAGCCATCATATGTGGAACTTGATACTGAAATGCCTATTCGAATTATATCCAGACAGTACCCTAGAGGGGAATTAAAGCCGGCCGACTTTAATAATGTACTTAAAGAGTATAGGAAATATAAATTAGGGTAAATTTGTCCACCTCGGTTATACCCCCTCAGAGAGTTGACTGACCCCATGATCGGCAACGGCAAAGCGGTGCGCGCTTTACCTTGTGACCAGGGACTGTCCAGTGGCCTTGCATGAGTGTTACCAACTGGAATTAGTTGAAAAATTTTACATTTATGCTTTGTACTATATTGACCACCTCGGTTATACCCCCTTGGGTAGGGGGCTGTCCCTCACTCTGCTAAAGTGTAAAGTATGAAAGTAACACCTCCCCAATCAAGAGATAATTTCTTGATTGGGGAGGTAATTTGTCGTTCACCTAGCTTACAAAATCCCTATTTTGTAACTGTACCTAAAACGCATAATGATTTTGTAGACTAAACAAAAAAGAAGAGTAAGTCCGCTTCGGTCTTTCACCGGAGTGGGCTTCTTTTGTTACTCAATTGAAGTTGAATATAATGAAGAAAAATTAGGATTGCTTATAATGTTCTTTTTCTGCATAGCCAAGGAGGTAAAGGAAAGCAAAAGCCGGGATACGTATTATAGGGGTCTTCGTTACATGAGAAGCAGCAATACCATAGTCATCACTGTTTTTTGTAATCAAAATGGCCCCCTTTGTTGTTTCATGATTGGCCCATTCTACAATGGCTTCCTTTTCCGATATGGTAGAATTCTCACGGTATTTAACTTCTATAATAATCCTTCCCATAGGGAAAGAAACAACCACATCAATTTCTTTTTTCGAATTTGAGTCACGGAAATATCCTACTTGTGGCCGCTGGTTGTAATAAAAGGAAAGTATATGTTTATAGACGGCTGTTTCAATTATTAATCCCATTTCATCAGGGTCTGTTAAGACTTCTTCGCCTAACATAAGAACAGCATTTCTGATGGCAGCGTCAGCTAAGTATATTTTTGGTCTTGATTTGAGGACTTTTTTTCCTTTGATTTCGGTAGGTTTGCTAATGTAAATTAAGTTTGCTTGCTCAAGTAACTCAAGATAATTTGCTATGGTGGGCCTTGATACACCTACTTCTTTTGCAATTGTATCCTGAACAATAATATTTCCGCTTACCATACAGATGAACAAAAATATCTTCTCAAGTTCCGCCACATTTCTTATTCCAAAAAGCGATACCATATCCCGTTTTATGACTTTATCAACTACATCTTCGCGGATAATTTTTTGCGCAAAGGGAACGTCATTAGAGAGTGCCACTTCAGGAAATCCACCAATTAGTAGGTATTGGTGAAAGTGTTTCTGGAGAGGCTGTAATGAAACCATAAGAGATGCAAGATCTTCTTTTTTCAATGCAGCAAGCGCCGTGGGTTTAACTCCTTCTTTTATATTTGGCATATCGATTCCCAGCAATTCTATATATTCATAAAAAGAAAGGGTAGGAATTTTGATTTGTGACCAACGTCCAACTCCGCTTTCTGACATTTTGCTAGCTAATATGGGGCTAGCTGATCCTGTTGCCATGATTTTATAATAAGGATTTTGATCATAAAGGGTCTTAAGCCAAGTATCCCAATCTGAAGCATATTGAATTTCATCAAAAAATAAATAAAGTTCTTCTGAATTTAATGCGATATTATTAATAAAAACCTCGATAATCGTACCAATGTCGCATAATTTCAGCATGGGATGATCAAAGGATACATATAAGATTTGTTTAGGAGATATATTTTTCATTACTTGTTCTATGGTTTGGTATAATATTGTTGTTTTACCAACTCTTCGGGGTCCTGATAAAATGACCTCTCTACGTATGGAGGGATGGTTAAATAGTTTATTGGCTTCATAAAATGCTAAGCGCTTTACGGGTTTGGTGAATTCCCGTGGGACTATGGAAGCAGTCCACCAGGGATTGTACCCAATCAGTACTTTGAGAATTTTTTCTTGCGAAATAAATTGCATCACAACACCTCCTTCATTTGTTTATACTTATCATTATATCACAATTAATGTAAAGTATACATTACATTAATATGATTTAATTGCTAATTATAACATGCTTGTGTGACCGTCAAGATAAATTGAACACTTTTTGCTGATTAATTTTGAACAGTTTTCTCTCCAAAAATGGTACTTCTATGCTTCATTCGATAGCTATCACCACATAGGTGAATGATCGCCTCGGGGATACCCCCTTGGGTAGGGGACTGTCCCTCACTCCGCTAAAGTGTAAAGTGTGAAAGTAAACCTCCCCAATCAAAAAGATATCTTTTGATTGGGGAGGCTATTTGCCGATCACTTACAGTTACAATACCAATATTTTGTTACTTTATTAACACACTGAAGGTATAGCTATTTGTTGGAAATGAAGTGTAAGTTTCATAATCACTATAGAAGATAAGATAGACATAGATTTGAGGGGTGCCGTGGGCGGAGAATGAGTTGTATCCAAAATAAAAAACCAACATGATGTTGGTTATACAGAAGGATTTATAGATTATAAAATATTAGCCTAATAAATTCATAAACTCATCAACGGTTAATCCAATATCAGATATTAACGATCGTAAAGTTCCTCTATCCAATTCCTTATGATTTGGGATTGATAATGTTACTCTCATACCTTGCTTGGTCAATATCATGTGACTTCCCTTTTGTCGTTTAAAAATCCACCCATCGTTTTCAAAGGCTCGTCGGGCTTCCATTCCTGATACAACTGGTAGTGGAGGCATTATAAAGCAACCTCCACATCAATCATTTCTTCTGTATCAGGCCATCCCATTTCTCTTCTAACTTCTATACAACCTTCAATGGCTTCTTTAATGTTTTCCAGGGCCTCGTTTCTTGTCTTACCTTGTGAAACACATCCGGGTAATACTGGACATTTTGCAAAAACCATACCATCTTCACCTGGGTAGAATATCACTGGGAGTTTCAATTGTTGCACCTCCAGTTTTTAATTATTATTATAACCCATTGTTACTAATATAATAATTGTACCATATTGTTACTGCCGTTACAAAATGACCCTGATTGCCGACGGTAAAGCGCTGCGCTTTACCTTGTGATGAGGGACTGTCCGGACTGTCCCTCACTCCGCTAAAGTATGAAAGTAAACCTCCCCACTCAAGAGTATATTTCTTGAGTGGGAGGCTATTTGTCGTTCAACTATTAACTCTATATCACTTTGGTATGAATAACAAAAAAACCAACACTTGTTTGTTGGTTGGAGAGATAATAACATCATGCTATTCTTTGTAGACATCGCCTCTGCTGCCTACTTTTAATACCAAAATAACTAATTGACCATCATTTATTGTAAATATAATTCGATAGTCCCAAACACGTTTTCTATATAGATCTTCTTCTCCTCTTGATTTTTTAACATTTGTTTCGGCATAGGGGTTTTCAGCTAGTGATACCATTGCATCTAAAATTCTTTTTCTCGTAGAAGAATTTAATTTGCAAATATCGCCTTAAGCATAGCGCGAAAGAAAGCCACCCACCTCAAGAAAACAACTTTTTGAGCAGCTATTGGACGTTTGAGGATAGTAACAATACCTGCATTTTGTACCTTGACTATCAATTTTCCCTTATCTAAAACTATTTTTATAATAGGAAGGAGGTATGGTTACAGATAGACTATGGTAGAGAGTTTTGATAGGATAAGAGAAGCAATTACATATTGCAGGGTGGGCGGTTGGCCACTCCCCTATAGAAGGGAGGTGGTAACATGACGGCGTATGAAGCAATAATGATAGCACTCACATCAAATTTAGTTTTGATAGGAGTTATTACAATTGCTGTGATGATCGTCGTACATAGAAAAAAGTAACCGCCCCGCTCACGGCCAAGAGAATAGGGTAGTTACTTTTTCCTAATTACATCTAAACTTTCAAGGTCAGCCGCTCTTCATGCGGCATGTAGTTGCGCAGTCAGGTGTTAGCAGCACCTGACTCTTTTTATTCATAGGCTTTATCTAAATACATTATACATGAAATCTTAGTAGTTATTCAAATTGTTATCGACAATAGAGACCGTAGGGGGATTATTCGAATTCCGGGAACAAAACATTTTTTTAGTTTGGTATGGGAGCAAACTGTGATTGCCGAAGGGAAAGCTACGCTTTACCTCATAATCAGAGACTGTCCCTCACTCCGCTAAAGTTTAAGTATGAAAGGTGTAAAGTGTGCACTTCGAAAAGAAAGAAGCTTATTTCTAACTGGGTCTGGCCAAACCACTTTATTTTTGTTCATTAACAAAATTCTCTGGTGTTAGCGATTTGATAAGCTCTGTTGTGGTAAGAACTTTTCCTTTTGTGTATGCTTTCCGACTATTTGAAATCAACTGTTTTAGATCTGTATCTGAATTGGTATCAAATTCAATAGAAGTTGTGTCTTCCTCCTGAAGAACGATGGTAAACCTGCCTTTTCCAGGAATAAAAGTACTACATACGGAATTTTTTCTGTTCATTTTATCTATAGCATCCATAAGTTCTGTTGATGAGGTGATCTTCTCCATTTCAAAACACCTACCTTCATTATTCCGAGTACTTATTAAACATTATATCATAATTGCCAACGGCAAAGCTCTCCGCACATTCCTTCGCCAACGAGACTGTTCTCAAATTGAAGTTTAAAAGTTTAGTAAATTATAGTAATATAAGAGATGTCCCCGTCCATCCTCTATTTTGTCCCCAAGTTGTGTTGCCCCTACAATAATGAAAGGAGTCTGCTATGCCCAGGAAACATCGGATCTGGTACCCGGGAGCTACGTATCATATTATGTGCCGGGGGAACCATCGCCACGATATTTTCCGAGATGATGAAGACCGGATATTTTACCTCACGACCCTCAGGCAAGCCCAAAAACACTACCCCTACACCCTTCACTCGTATTGTCTCATGACGAATCACGTTCATCTCCAACTCGAAACCCATCAATTAGAAGTCGGGCAAGTCATGAAAAGAATTAATATGGTTTATGCGATTTACTTTAACAGGAAGTATCATTTTGTCGGTCATCTGTTTCAAGGGCGTTATTGCTCGGAACTAATAGAAAGAGATGACTATCAATTAGAAATTAGCAAGTATATTCATCTGAATCCCGTACGGGCCAATATGGTAGAAAGGCCCTTGGACTATCCTTGGAGCAGTTACGGGTTTTATATGGAAGAGAGGGAAGACGCTCTGGTCAAAATAGGGAAGATCCTCGATTATTTTGCGCCGCCCAGAGTGGAAAGGTACAGAAAGTATGTGGAGTCTAGATGATAAAGGAGGAGAAGCATATTGGCAACGGTGATTAATAGCTTTGCGATTACGGGGGTGGATGGATACCGGGTCGAAGTGGAAGTGGAGCTGATCTACGGTCAGCCGTCGGTGACGATTGTGGGATTGGGGGACATGGCGATTAAGGAGGCTAGGGAGCGGCTTCAAGCGGCGATGATTCAGGCGGGCTATGAATTTCCTAAGGTGAAGATTGTAGTGAATTTGGCTCCAAGTGATGTGAAGAAGAGAGGGACGCATTACGATCTGGCGATGGCGGTGGGCCTGCTGGAACAATCGGAGCAATTGATGCCCTTGGTTCAGCTGAGGAAGTTTGGATTTATTGGAGAACTATCCTTGAATGGTCATCTGAGACCTTGTACCGGTGTGCTGCCGATGGCGATTCGAGCGAAAGAGATGGGGATTGAACAGTTGATTGTTCCATCGGAGAATTTGCAGGAAGCTTCTCTGGTCAAGGGAATTGAGGTGCATGGATTTACCCGGTTGCAAGATGTAGTAGAATTTCTACGCGGGAATGAGAAGTTGGCTGTTAAAGAACGACCGGACAAGCTGATCCTACCGGCATCGACCTTGGATTTTAAGGAAGTGCAAGGACAAGACACCTTGATTGAGTACTTGGTGCTGGCAGCGGCAGGAGGACATAATATGCTGATGTTGTGTGACAATAACAAGTTCAATAGCTGAGTAAAAACAACAGAATTTGACCTTGTTTGACATTTGACCTTTACTGACCTACAATTTACCTTGTAAGGAAACTTAAACTATTTTTGGGGGAGATTAAATTGACAGAGACAAAGTTCGGTTATGAAATTGATTTCTTACCAGTCGGGAATGGTAGTAAAAGTGGGGATGCTATTGCCATTCGATATGGTTATCCAGACGACTATAAGATTATGGTCATTGACGGTGGAACAAAAGATTCAGGGAGAGCATTAGTTGATCATATAAAAAAATATTATGGTACGACAGTAGTTGATTATGTAGTCAACTCACACCCAGACGCAGACCATGCCTCTGGATTAACAGTTGTTTTAGAAGAGCTTGAAGTAAAACAACTTTGGATGCACCGCCCTTGGGAACATAGTCAGGATATTAGAGAAGCTTTTAAAGACGGGCGCATAACGGAAGATAGTTTGTACAGAAGGCTTCAGGAGGCACTTAACCATGCGCGTAATTTGGAAGAGATTGCCATTAAAAAAGGAATTGACATCTATGAGCCTTTTGAAGGAGAGAAGATAGGAGATTTCGTTGTATTATCTCCGAGCAAACCGTGGTATCAGGAGCTTCTTCCCGAATTTAGATCCACACCAGAGCAACAGAAAAAGGAAGAAGCATCTATTGTAAGATCAATCTTTGAAGTTGGGCAAGCCGTAATAGCTAAGATTAAGGAATTATGGGATGTTGATAGTCTAAGTGAAGATGGTAAAACCTCTGCAGAGAATAATAGCAGTGTGGTAATGTTTGCAAAGTTAGATGAACATAGTATTCTCTTGACCGCAGACGCTGGAATAGAGGCTTTAAACAAGGCTGCTGATTACGCAGAGAGTAATGACATTGATCTGACTACATGTAAATTTATTCAAGTTCCACACCATGGTAGTCGGAGAAATGTGTCTCCTTCGGTTTTAAATCGTATTGTAGGAGAAAAGGTGGAGAAGGGTTCTAAGACTACTAAGGTTGCATTCGTGTCTGCTTCTAAGGAATCGGAAAAACATCCACGAGCTAATGTAGTAAATGCTTTTATTCGTAGAGGAGCAAAGGTTATCGCAACAAAAGGGTCTACAAAAGGTCAAAGATATAACTTCCCAGCTCGAGATGGATGGACTGTTGCAGAGCCAATGGAATTCTCAGATGAGGTGGATGAATAATATGGAGTTATTACCTGACAAGTATGATATGCAGGCAAGGGTAGCTCCTGCTGTCGTCATTTTGCTTCCTATAATGTTCTGTGTATGCTTACTTTTCCCAAGTCTTATTGACGCTACTTCAGTGTTGATGGGTTCAATTGTAGTACTTGCTCTTTCCATGCTACTCGCTAGTACCACAAGGAATGTAGGTAAAAGGAAGGAAAAACATCTATTTGAGCGTTGGGATGGTATGCCCACAGTTAGATTCCTTAGACATCTTGATACAGAGATAGCTGAGGAAACAAAACAAAGGTATCATCAATATCTACAAGCCAATGTACCGGGATTCTCTCCACCTACTAGAGAGTTGGAGTTTCAAGACAAGGAACGAGCCGATAGAATGTACGGATCAGCTGTGAATTGGTTGAGGCAACAATATGGAAGTACTAGCTTTGTCTTTTCTAAAAATGTTGCTTATGGTTTCGCACGTAACCTTTGGGGGTTGAAGCCATTAGCTATTACTATTTCTTTGTTATCTTTAGCTGGCAGTGTAATCATAGTTAATCATCGGTATGGATTGGCTACCAAAGATGTTCCAGTAGAAGCATGGTGCAGTATTGTAATTCCGGTTATTTTTCTTTACATCTGGATGTTTGTTGTTTCAAGCGAGTGGGTGCATTTGCAAGCAAAAGCATATGGAATCGCACTTCTTGAAACATGTGATGGTGTTAGGCAAGCATCGTAATAGGTTCTCATTTGGGATGTTCTCGAGATAATCAGAGAAATGGCTCAGACTAGGGGCATCTCTTAAAACTTTGAATGTCGTCTGATAATAAGTATTTAGGAATGAAATTGTCTGTCAGGGTGGAGTTATTAGTGTAGGTTATGTTTATCGGGGGCAACTACTTATGAACACTGTTGTTCATAAGTAAGAGGTTTACGAGTAGTATTAGATCATTAGCGCTTCTACTACTCTTTTAACTAGCTTACACAATTCAAAATCATCTTCACTATCAGGGTTAAACCTAATAATATGGTATCCTTTTTGTCGTATGTAATATTCCCTTTCTTTTTCGCTGGCGTTGCTTCTTTCTTTGTGACCAAATTCATCACATTCAACAATAACCTTATTATTAATTAGGAAGTCCACTCGATACTTATTATCAATCCATACTTCCATGTCCAAGGGGAATCCTTCAAAAGTTGCACTTAAAACCTTCTTCAAACTGTTTTGTTTTACTAAAAAACCGTTGATTCTTGTTAATGATTCAACAAACCCAGGAGTCTGAGTGCTAATGATAACTCTACAGACCTCGAGAGCAACAACACTACACTTGAGTAAAACACCGATCTCTAAAAATGCATGACCGGGAATAACTAAAAGACTAGGGGTGTTATCGCCTATTACGTATCTGTTATGAAATTTTAAACTTTTTAACTTCGCACCACTTAACTTAACTATTCCTAGTTCTTTTAATCTTCTTCTATGCCTTCGCAGTAAAGTGTTAACAGTATCTTTTTCTACCTCATAATATTCAGCTACCATCTCCACTGTTGAGAATCTGTCAGAAGGGAGTCCGCAATTTGTTGGTTTAATAAGATGAAATACATTCTTAACTTTGCCTAGTATTTCATAAGCTTGATGGTTCAAATCATCCATTTCTCACAACCTCCTTATAAGTTCCAAATTATGGGTGTTAACACACTTATTATACCCTTTTAGATGACATATAACCTCTAGGAAGATGGTGCGAGCTTAAGGAGTTAGCCTTTGTCTATCTGTAAGTAGCGGGGAGCGAACCCCGCACGTTCGACAAGGCTGAGAAAGACGCTCAGCCTTGTGGTTTGTTAATATGTATCTGAATGATTTAATTCAGTGCTAAGCAGACGCCGTCAGCGAGGTTAGGATTGCGGTAATTATTAATTTTAGGAGCGGGGACATCGTCCCCACACCCCTTTCAAGATTAAGAAATATTTCATTGGATTTTAGAGGGGAGAGTGTCCTTGAAGTCAGTAATACCATAAGGTTTGACTTCATAAGACAACCCTCGCATTTTTTTACATACTTGTCCAAAATTCCTCGTATTTTTTAACACTCACTTGGCGAGGAACATTGTTAGAAGAGTTTTGTCAGGGTATCCACTTTGACGATAAAATATCATTGGATTAACGAATATCATAACTTTGTTGCCACGTCTTACAGTTGCAAACGCTTGATATTGACCTAGTCTCATTTTGTTAAGTTTGTCATCTACTGTTTGTCTAGTTGTGCCAGTTAGTTCTGCAAGTTCACTTTTGTTAATACTAGAAATTAAATTTGGATTTTCTTCAAATGGGTTTAAGCATAACAAGTTGTCCCTGTAATGGACGTAGGGCATAATCTTATAAAGGAAACCCAAGTCTTTTGCATTATACATTTTAAACAATTCACGAACACCACTCGTGAAAGTCTTCAAGACCTTATCAAGTTCTTTTAATTTACCCTTGAAGTGATACCTTTGATTGAGTTTAACTATACCCGTTTCCTTATCTTCCATAATGATATTGTTGCTTATCATAGCCTTAAAGAAGTCACGAAAAGCAGTCTCTTTCAAGCCTAAAACCTCTGCAATATCCTTTTTATTCATTGGCATTTTCTTTTGGCTACGGACTAAGATACATTCAAAATTGGTATAGCTCTGGAGAACAAGCAAGTATCCACAATGTTTGTCTTCAAGCTTTCCAATAACCTCCTGAACTTCTACCATTGACGAAAACGTGAATTCATGACTTCTACCTGTTTGTCTACGTGTATATGCATAATCTTGAGCAGGAGATATGATTCTATATCCTTGACCTGAAGGGACTAGAATGCCATGCTCTCCTGTCTTGAGAGAGACTCCAGGTGTTAAGCTCATGTTGGTAAACCCCTTAGCACAACAGGCTTTATAAGGTCTTCGCCTCTCAGTCCTCTATTATACCGACTTTTCACAGTTTCATGGTTTATGCCATACTCCTCAGCAATATCTTTGAGTGTTAGGTCTTTATTATTGACCATAGTCCTCACTGTGCATCGCCTGTTATTATTCTGTGTTATCCTATCAGTCCACCTACAGTTATCAGGAGAGTAATTACCATCATTGTTAATTCTGTCAATACTAATTGAACGGTCATCCTTAACGTAGCCGTTTGCTAAAGACCATTCACAGAAGTTCTTAAAGCTGTCCCACTCTGGGCAAACTTTGATTCCCCTTCCTCCGTAGTCTGCGTTATCCCTATGATTTGGATTGTTACATCTTTGCCTCATGTTGCCCCAAGTGCTATAAAGATTTGGATATACCTTACTAAGTCCATGCTTTATAATTGCTTCTCTGTTGAGACAACCACAAGAACGAGTGTTACCGGTAGTAAGACCGTCTCTTCTTACTTTTTTTTCATTACCACAGTCACATTGGCAGTGGTAGTAGTTACTTCCCTCAATTCTTTCAATTACAGTTAAGCGTCCATACTTCATACCAATAATTTCTTTTCGCTTCATTCTATTCACTCCTTGTACTTGGTTCATAAGTTTTTCAATGTACAAAGAGGTTCAAACGAAAAGATGCAACCCTCGAACGGAAGCTTATTCTGTTAATTGTTTTATATTTCAATGCTTTAACGTGGTAAATTAGGGATGAATACATACGGATAATATTTGTCTGCGAGGTAATTGCAAACTAGTTTTTTTATTAGTTCTTCTGGTACTTAGGGGGTATTAAAGAAAGAGCGAGAATATTGTTCAATAATCTCTCACACAATGTTTGCAATCTGTCCCTTGTAGTGAGGTGGATTAATATTCAAATTAAGGGGATGGGGAGATGGAGAGGCTTATTTAATCAATTGTTAGAGAGAAAATCAACAATTGCTTGGTGGAAGAAGAAATTTTTAAGGACCAATCCTTCGCTGAAACCAAGGAAGACTTCATGGCACTACTGAAAAAAGCTAAAAGGTCAGATAGCAGTTATAGATTTCTTTGACCTTGAAGCCCACGCTAATAGCATGTGGGTATTCGCCTCAGAAGTGGCTTATCGTGAAGGTTTGAAAGATGATTTGAATCTGAAAGAGTGAAGAGGTTATATATGGCAATTAAGTAAATGCCATTTCAGCAGTAAGTTCATTCAGTTAGTTAGTACAAATCAAGTCCGACTTTCATTAATAGAATCTAAGATGATGAAATGCGGGAAAGACGACATTATGTGTATTCCACCAATACCGCCACCTGTTCCGGAAATATTTGGGCCGGGGAATCCGAAAAATCACGCCCACCGAGTTCGGCGAAAATCATGAATCTACCACCGAATGCTATTGAACTATAGGGGATCTTAAGTGGAATTCAGCAAAATAAATTCCAATCTTTTATATCTAATTTTGTTCAATGATATTGATAAATGGATGGTTAGATCGGTAAGTACAAGTGGTAATCTTCACCCTGTTAATACCTCTCTTAAAGGTTAATCCTAGCGTTAATTATCGCTGGGATTTTCTGTATTTAAAATCTGAACTTCACAAGATGATAAAGAGAAAAGTCATTTACATACGATAAAATTTTTGATGAATGCTAATTGACGAGTAGTTCCGGTATATATCTGAACATTCTTTTCTTTTTATTTAGTAAACTCCCCCACCCCTTATGCCTAGTTATCCTAACTTAAGTGCACCGTCCAGAAAGGTATACCTTAACAGACGTTTAAAGAACGTCTTATTTTTTGTCTGTAAAAGTTGTTAAATCATTTTACAAACGTTTATAAACTACAATTGACCTTTACGGACTGTTTTTGGTAAAATATACTTACAAAACAGAGGGAGGCAATCACATGACAATGCTAGTTATCTGCATTATTCTTGGCATCTTCATTCTTGATCATTTTCTTGATGTAGCACTCGAAAAACGAAATGACAGACTGTTTAACCAACACATTCTATCTCTAGACCCAGCTATACAACGTAAGCTTCAGGAGCAAAGAGAGTGTTGGAAAATTCAAATCTACATGAACGGGGAGGGCTTAACATGAGTAGCAAAACATTCGGATACATAAGGGTTAGTTCCAAAGACCAGAATGAAGCTCGTCAGCTTAAAGAGATGCTTGCTCTACGCATTTCTGAGAGAGACATATACATAGACAAGGAGAGCGGTAAAGACTTCAACAGACCTAAATATCAAGCGTTAAAACACAACCTACGTGAAGGAGATTTACTTTACATCAAGTCCATAGACCGTTTTGGTAGAAACTCAAAGGAGATAAAGAGAGAATGGGAGGAGATCACACAAGAAATTAAAGCAGACATCAAGGTATTGGACATGCCACTGCTGGACACAACACAGCACAAAGACACGCTTGGCACGTTCGTTAGTGATCTAGTATTGCAAGTCTTGTCATTCGTAGCTGAGAGAGAACGTGAGAACATCCAACAGAGGCAAGCAGAGGGGATTGCCATTGCTAAGGCTAAAGGTAAGCATCTAGGACGACCACAGATGACCTTAGACAGCTTAACAAAGGAGCAAAAGCGTACCTTAGAATCTTTGTACCCAGAATGGAAGAATGGTCAGATCACGGCAGTACAGCTTATGAATGACCTAGATTTGAAGAAGAGTACATTTTATAAAATCGTTAAAGAATACGAAGAGAAACTAGCATGATAAGAGCTAGAGGTTAACGACCATTACATTAATGTGTTTGTGATTAAGATGATACAGGACGTATGGCAATAGGTGGAGAGGTTAGGAGGTATGTACAGCAAGTAATACAGCAGTGCTTAGGCGTTTGGAGACTATCTAAGACAGGCTGTACAGCATCATAAGTAACTTGATTATAAGCAAATGACATTGTGCTACAATTGTTGCAGGCAAATCAGGCAAATCAACAGATAAAGGAGTTCTCCATGGAGCAGGAAAAAGTAAAGGTATGCGCTTATTGCCGAGTAAGTACTAACAGTAAAGACCAAGAGAACAGCTTTGAGAATCAACAATCATATTTTCACAGGGAGATTGCAAAAGACTCTAGGTATGAACTATATAAAATTTATGCTGATAAAGGAACAACAGGAACATCGCTTAACAACCGTAAGCAATTCAATGACATGCTCTACGATGCGGGGCTTGATCTAGCTCTTGCTTACAATGATGATAATGATAAGAGGAAAGACAAAGTTGGACACATGTTCCTTGCCAGCACCTCTAGAGAACCAAAATTTAATAGAATTATTGTTAAAAATACGAGCAGGTTTGCTCGGAATATCTTAGTTCTTCAAATCATCAGGGAATTGGCAAAGAAAGAAGTTTACATTGACTTTTTGGACAAAAATTTCTCAACAGATAGACCTAGGGATTTAGAAACGTTACCCATCTTTCTTCAACTTGATGAAAATGAAAGTCGTGATAAGTCAAGGAAAGTGAAATTTGGACATGAAGAAGGTGCGAAGAAAGGTGTAGTTCACACAAACGATAGACTTTATGGATATAGATACCTTAGAGAATCTAACTCTCTTGAAGTCATCCCTCATGAGGCGGAAGTAGTCAGGAAAATATTCACTCTTTACAGTCAAGGAATAGGATTTAGGAGAATCATAAACATTCTGAATGACGAAGGCATTAAGACAAGGAATGGGAGAGAATTTGGCTCAAGCTCGTTAAAAAGAATGCTTTCCAATGAGAAGTATGCAGGTATCAATGCAAGGCTCAAGTATGACACTGGAACGGTGTTCAACAAGAACTCTTATCCAAAGGTGAAAGACAAAGATGAGTGGGTCATCCATGAGGATTCAAGAATTCCAGCTATAATTGACAAGACACTATTTGAGCTATGCTGTAAGATTCGAGAGAGCAATGTGAACTATGTATGGCAAAAGGGGCAGTACAAGGGGATAAGTGAATATGCGGGTTTGATTTATTGTAAAAGATGCGGAAGCGTGTATACTTCCAATGTAGACAAAGGAAGAAGGTTTTACAATTGTAGCCTTAAGAAAACTAAAGGTACTATTGAGTGTAGCAACCCAAATGTATCCCTGAAGAAGTTACAGGAATTCCTGTCTGAACTTGCAACCAACGGATATGCTGAAGCTGTAGATGAGATGAAGGAAACTCAAATCAAAATCTTAGAGGATATGAAGAAGTACTTGGAGAAGCAAATAGATGCTGACAAAGTATCAACGGTGGAAGAACTTACTATCCAAAGAGACGAGCTAGTACAGCAAAAGCAAAAGCTTCTTCCGCTTTACTTGAAAGGGAAGATTGACGAGCAACTTCTTGATGACACCATGGAATCCATCGAAAAAGAACTAACAAGCGTTGAAGTGCTTATCAAAGAAAACTCAAAAACAAATGATGAACTGTCAGAAGACATTAAAAAGTTAAGTGAGGGTATTGCTCAAATTGCTGGACTTGTGAAGGATAAAGACTATACGGGTGAGAACATTACAGAAGCAATTGAAAAAGTATTAGTACTTGAAAACGGTACGCTTGATGTTGTATTCAAACAACAAGCAATATTGCTCGACATGGTTAAGAAGTACGAACATCTGGTAACTGAGGACTTTGTAGAGAGCGTGTACCCTCAAGTTTACTATGGTTCAGATTATACGGAATTATAGCGTGATATTGTAGTCTAATATGCTGATGATCGGTCCACCGGGGTGTGGAAAATCCATGATTGCGAAGCGGATTCCGACGATATTGCCGAGTATGACCGAGGAAGAGTCCTTGGAAGTGACGAAAATCTATAGCGTGGCAGGTTTATTGAAGCATCGAGGGGATTTAATCCGTGAGCGCCCGTTTCGCGATCCTCATCATAATGCGTCGACGAATTCCTTGATCGGGGGAGGGAATTACGCGACTCCAGGTGAGATCTCATTGGCTCATCATGGGGTCTTGTTTCTCGATGAGATTGCGGAATTTCAGAAGAAAACACTGGATGGATTGCGCCAGCCCATCGAGGATCGTGTGGTGACGATTACGAGGGTCAAGTCCACGAACACGTACCCCTGCAACTTCATGCTCGTGGCGGCCATGAATCCTTGTCCATGCGGGTACTATGGACAACCGAGGTGCCGATGTACGGATTACGAGGTGCTGAAATACCAACAGACGATCTCGGGTCCGATCCTCGACCGCATGGATGTCCAGAAGTATATTCAACCTGTGGATTTCTTTTCGTTAACGAATGGTTATCATGGGAGAAGCTCGGCAGAGATTCGTGAAAGGGTTGAAGCGGCTCGGGCTATTCAGAAGAAAAGGTATTCCGGATATAAGGGGATCACGTGCAACGCACAGATGACCTCGGGGATGATCCATGACTACTGTGAACTAGAAGAAGGAGGGATGCGACTGTTGCAAAAAGCTTACGAAAGGTTTCAATACAGTGCCAGGACGTTTCATAAATTTTTGAAGCTAGCACGTACTTATGCCGATCTGGAGGGAGCAACCAAGATACGCCAGAAAGATGTGGCTTCGGCTTTGACGGCCCGGGACTTAGATAAGGATCAGAAAGGGATGGTGGTATAGATGATCGCAAACCTAGACGACCTTCTGTATTGGATATGGTTGACGGACATCCCGTCGGTGGGCCCGGTCATGCAAAGAAAGCTGCTGCATCGGTTTGGGACGCCGGAAGCGATCTTTCAAGCTCATGAATCGGAATTAGCTGAGGTTTCAGGAGTCGGCCCACATCTGGCGAATCGAATCCGGTTATCGAGGTCTTTGGAGAAAGCCAAAAAGGGATTGGACCACATGCAACATAAACAAATTCAGCTGTTAACCGTCAAAGATCCTCTATACCCTCATGAATTTAACATGATTTCTAAAGCTCCTCTCGTTTTTTATTATCGTGGATATTTGAGGGGAAATAGTGTCGGAGTCGGCATCGTGGGTACGACTCGTTGCAGTGAGTATGGAAAGCGCGTGGCGGTTCATGCGGCAGAAACCTTCGCTCAATACCACATTCCGGTTATTAGCGGATTGGATAA
>NZ_SDLI01000016.1 GCF_004123195.1 Ammoniphilus sp. CFH 90114 | reverse complement strand
TGAAAGTGTCCAAACTTAGGGGGCTAAGCCGCATTAACGGAAGAAATTCCGGTTATTTCAGTCATTTTTAACGGTTCTGGCTTAATAACGGAAAAACCTCCCCTTATTAAATCGTTTAATTTTCACAACATTATTATTGTTTGAGCGTTTTTAATAGGTTAAGATAAAAAACAACAAAGACCAGCTTTCCTAATGAGAAAGGATGATCAAGGTGGAACCACACCATATTGATGATATAAAAAAGATCATAAACCGAGGTCACGTGCTGACGGAGTTGCATGATCGCTATAGTTATTCCTTTGATGGTTCATTCGGAACTTACCTTCCGGATGCCGTCGTGCAGTCTAAGCATGTGGAGGAGATTGCCGAGTTAGTGAAATACGCTAATCGTGAATGGATTCCTATTATCCCACGCGGACAGTCTACGTCCTTAAGTGGAGGGCCTCTGCCTGTAAAAGGAGGAGTTGTAGTCGATCTGTCGGTCATGAACGATGTGCTGCAGATTGACGAAGAAGACTTAGTGGCGGTCGTGTCTACGGGGGTTTTAACTTCTGAGATTCATAAGGCGGCGCTCGAAAAAGGTCTGATGTATCCACCTGATCCCAGTAGTTCCCATGTTTCGACCATCGGAGGGAACTTAGCGGAAAATTCGGGTGGACCGAGAGGCTTGAAATATGGTGTGACGAAAGATTATGTGATTGGTCTTGAAGTCATTACGCCGCAGGGAGAGATTATTCGAACGGGTGGCCGAACAGTAAAGAATGTGACGGGATACGATTTAACGAAGCTGATTGTCGGTTCGGAGGGAACGCTTGGCATCATTACGAAGGCGATTCTAAGGTTAATCCCGAAGCCTCAAGCCTCGGAAACGGTTATGGCCATTTTCGATAGCCTTGAAGATGCGGGAGCCGCGATTTCAAAAATTTTATCCTCCGGAATTCTTCCTGCCAAGATGGAACTCATGGACCAAGCTTCCATGATCGCGGTAGAAAACTATGAGCCCTCTGGCCTTCCGAGAGATGCAGAAGCCTTAATTCTCATTGAACTGGATGGTCATCCGTTAGCGGTTCAGGATGAGGCTGTTCAAATATCGAAAGTATGTAGGGAAATTGGAGCAAGAGAGATACGCATCCCTCAGACAGCGGCGGAAAAAGAAGAGGTATGGAAAGCGAGAAAGTTGGTGTCTCCGGCTATCGTCCGGATTAAGCCCACGAAGATATCGGAGGATGCGACGGTTCCTCGAAGCAAGATTCCAGAGATGTGCAGACGCCTCAAGCAAATCAAAGAGAAATACAACATTCACTTAGTCGTGTTTGGACATGCAGGAGATGGAAATCTTCATCCGAATATCATCGCGGACAAGTCGGATAAAGAAGAGATGAAGCGGGTCGAGCAGGCGGTTGCCGAAATCTTCGAGGCAGCGGTGGAGCTTGGAGGTACGCTCTCGGGTGAACATGGAATTGGTACGATGAAGGCTCCGTTCATGGAGATGGAACTCGGTCCTGTCGGCTTGGATATGATGAAGCGAATCAAGGAGGCGTGGGATCCGAATAACATTATGAATCCGGGGAAAATTTTTCCTGAGCCCGGACAGAAGTTGGTGTTGAGTGAATGAAAACGAAGTTAGAGCAGCTGCGTGAAGAACTTAAATATGAGAAAACCAATCAGTGTGTCCAATGCGGTTATTGTCTTCCGGTTTGTCCTACCTATGCCACGATGGGCAAGGAGACTCATTCCCCGCGCGGCCGAATTAATCTGGTCAAGATGGTAGGAGAGGGTCGGATTACCGATCTTTCGGTGTTAGAGGAGCCGATGGACCTCTGCCTAGGATGCCGGGCGTGTGAAACCGCCTGTCCAACAGGGGTGCCTTACGGAGAAATTTTGGAAGCAGCCAGAAGCGCCATGACACGGAGAAAGAAATTTTCCCTTCCCGTTCGAGCTCTCCGGAATACGCTTTTGAAAAGGGTCTTTCCCAGTCGCCGTGCGATGAATATGATTGGACATTCCATGTGGCTGTTTGAAAAAAGTGGGGTTCAGAAGTGGGTAAGGAAGTCAGGCATGATGAAAAAACTTCCCTATCATTTAGGGGAGTTCGAGGCGATTACACCAGCCTCTGTTTCTCCTACAGAACGTTCATCTCTTCCTACCTTTACCCCTGCAAAGGGAATAAAGCAATACACCGTTGCGCTCTTTGTCGGATGCATAATGGATGCGATGTTTCGTAAGATTAATCAGCTATCGGTGCAGTTGCTAGCGGAAGTAGGGTGTGACGTGATCGTCGTGGAGAACCAGACTTGCTGTGGGGCCTTGCACGTACATGCGGGAGAGAGCGATCACGGGAAACATCTGGCTCGACTCAATATTGAGGCGTTTGAAAAGATTGAGGCAGATTTTATCGTCAATAACGCTGGGGGATGTGGCGCGATGATGGTGGAATACGATCACTTGTTGGCTGATGAGCAGGATTGGGCTGCTCGCGCGAAGCACTTTGTAGAAAAGTCGAGGGATATCTCACAAGTTCTGATCGCCTGTGGAGGAATTCCTGTGAAGCATCAGCCAAAAGAACGAGTCACTTATCAGCGATCCTGTCATATGACCCATGTGCAAAAGGTGACGAAGGAACCGTTGGAACTTATTCTTAGCATTTCGAATGTGGATTTTATTGAAATGAAGGATCCCAACATGTGTTGTGGATCAGCTGGAATCTATAATATCGTAAACTATGAAGAGTCAATGAAAATTTTAGATGTCAAAATGGAAAACATAAAAGAAACCCGCGCTACCTTAATGGTGACCACCAACCCTGGATGCTTGCTGCAGATGAAGCTCGGCATTGAAAGAGAAAACCTGAGTGAAAAGATGAGGGCAGTTCATTTAGTAGAGTATCTAGCGGAGGTTGCTGGAATTGCGGGAAAACAAGAAGGGAACTAGATGGACAACATGAATACAGCACCAACGTTTCAAAAGATGCCTACCCCTGAACCAGGGGGCGGTAAGGGATTTCGCAGCCTGATAGCCGATGTAAACGGTCAAAATGTTTCAACTGGTCTCATTTCTGCTACCCTAATCATGACCAGTCCGATTATTATGCTGTTCGAGGCTGCAGCCAATAGTGGGATGACGATACAGCAGACAATTAACTGGATGTTTGCGGTGTACTTCTTTGGTGGACTGTTCGGGATCTATATGGCGTTTCGATATCGCATTCCGATTACAGGGGGCCATTCCTTAACCGGAGTGGCGTTTATGACGACGTTATCTTCTCAATTTACTTACTCTGAGATCATCGGTGGATTTCTGATGTCTGCCTTCATTATACTTTTGGTCGGTATCTCAGGGATCTTTTCCAAGATTATTAGATGGGTTCCAAAGGAAGTCATCTCCGCGATGATGGCAGGACTCGTAGCCAGTTATGTCGTACGAATGGTCCCTGCATTTCAAGAAATGCCATTAGTGGGTGGAGTGGCCTTAATTAGTTTTTTGTTGTTTTTAAAGTACAGCAGACGTATTTCACCTGCTCTCGGTGCGATTGTCGTAGCTTGCTTCATGGTTTCATTGACCCAGGAAATCGAGGTGCAGGGGTTGCCGGAGAGCTCTTTTCTACTGAGCTGGCAAACGCCTGAGTTCACTTGGATGGGGTTATTCACCTTGGCCCTACCGATGGCCATGCTCATTTTAAGTAATGACGCAGCTGTTGGAATAAGCGCCTTGCAAACGTCGGGCTATAAACCACCCATTAGATCTATTCTATGTACCAGTGGTATTTTTTCGATAATCACCAGTTTTACTGGAGGACAATGTGCGAATATTGCAGGCATGATGTCAGGGATCTGCTCGTCGAATGAATCAGGACCCCGCTCAAAACGCTATATGGCATCGGTAGTTTCGGGACTCGGGATGATCCTATTTGGTATCTTTGCTTGGAAGATTGTGCCGCTGATTCAATCCTTGCCGCAAGCCCTTATTTCTCTTTTAGCTGGATTCTCCTTGATCGGCGTGTTGTTATCGAATTTGCAAACAGGGTTTTCAGGGCGGAATTTTCCTATGAGTTCTCTCCTAGCCTTCCTTGTTGCCTTATCCAACATCAGCTTTTTTCATATTAGTTCGGTTGTGTGGGCCTTGTTGTTAGGTGCCGTCGTTTCGAAGACGATTGAAAAAGTGGAATAGAGCAAGAATGCTTTCAGTAAGGAGTTTAGCTAGCATGAACCCAATCTTTTTTCACGTCGTGATTGCCGTATCGAGTTATTTTTCAGGTGTTCTGTGTTACCTCGGCTTTCTGTATTTCTATTGGGGGCAAGACATAGGGGGAGAGCTGGGGATTTTCTTGTTTTGGACGTCTCTCGCTTTTTTCCTCGTCGCATACCCTTGTTATCTCGCCGTTGGGCATCTGTTTAAAAAAAGAAAAGGGGTTTTTTATTACTTGACCCCCGTCGCCCTTATCGTTCTGGGGGTGGTTCCTACGTTCTTTATCCTAAGCCGTTGGGGGGGAGTTCGTTTACGAGATTTTTTTTCCCCGGAGGCAGGATTGTTCTTGTTGTTCTTTACAGGTTCAGCCCTGATGTGTTATTTTGGATTTTCTGTATTCGAGAAGGTCGGGGGGCGACGGCTTTTTCTTGTTGTTAGCCTTGGAATCCTATTGATTACGGGCAGATGGTTATACACTGATATCGAGCAGAACCGACCGGTTCTTCATCTCGTTCCTCAGGAGTTTCATGGAACTGTTGAGATTTATTACGGGATGCAGGGTTATCCTGCGATTCAAAAAGCAGGGGGATTCTATGTGTTGCCCATATCAGCTGAAGGGGTATACAAAACATCAAGTGTAAGACCCGACCGGGGGATAAGGTATCATCTAGTAGATGATAAGGGCAAAAAGGTGAAGGAGCTGGAGATTGGATCTTTTGAGATGCAGGATGGTACAGACGTTGGGGCAGCGTTAATTGAAAGATATGAGGTGCCTTAGGGCAGCGGGTGGATGAAAGGGTCTATCAAACCGCGCCCAGTAAGCGGAGTTTTTTCCGTTATTTCTATAAAAGTGAGAAAATCGCGTGAAATAACGGAACGAATTTCCGTTATCCGGAAAAATTGGACCTCGCTTACACCTTTTTACCGATATAGCGGAAAAAATGGGCCTTATTTTGGCTGTTTTGATTCCAAATCAAGAAATAGCGGAATAATTTCCTGTTATGGATCCCCTAACATAACACCTACTTTAAATGCCTAGTCTCTTTAGGTACTGTCTACTTATCTTAGCACTTTCTAATGGTAATTTATCCGTGTCATCCTGCTCTACCGTCCACCATTCCAAATCTAAGGATTTTAACTCAGTGATAGCAGAAGCTAAGTCCATATCCCCATGACCGAGTTCCTTCCATTGGTCATGTGTTGTGTCTTTCAGATGAACATAGCGGATAGAATCCCGGTAGCGGTGGATGACCTCTTTGTAGTCATACCGAGCACGGAAAACCCAGGCTAGATCGATGGCTAATCGGATATTTGGATGTTTCACCATTTCGTCAAAAAGCTGATAGCCGTGTTCAAACTCCCAATCATGATTATGGTAGCAGAGTTGGATATTTCTCCCTGCACATCGATCGGCTAGATCGCCGATCTCCTTGAGCCATTGTTGGTATTCCTGCAAGGAGGCTTTCTTTAGTAACGTGACAAGTATCGTGGGGATTTGGAGATCATTCATCTTCTGAAGGAGGGATTCTAGATCCTCCTTATGAAAGGCATCGGCTAAAATATGTAAGGCAACAATCTTCAGGCTTTTTCCTTCCAAATAAGCTTTTACCTTCTCCTCTTGATTTAAAAGGGTGCTTCGGCACTCTACTCCATGATATCCAGCTTGCAATACCTCATCAAGGATCTGTTCAAACTCCGTTTCAATTCGATCAATTCCCCACATTCTAGTTTGTATCGCTATTTTTGGGGTGCTCATGGTTAATCCCTCACTTTCTAAAGGAAAATGGAGTCAAAAGAATAGGAGACGTTCTATCATCGTCTCCTATTTTTCGTTATTTGGCTAAGGATTTTACGACTTCATCAAATTTCTCAAGCACTTGCTCTTTCGTTAATTTATCCGCAACGTAGGCTTGCAAGACTACACCAAATTCCTTATCGGAACCAGGAGGCATCTTATTAAAGTAACGACCATCGGATAGGCCTTGACTGGTGTAATCTGTTAAAGCGCCTGCGAGGTCTCCTAGTTGTTCTGTTGTAAAATCAATAGATTTAAAAGCAGGGATGAATTTAAACTTATCCACAATGAACGACTGCCCAACCGGATCTGTTACAAGCCAATTCAACCATTCTTTCGCTTCCGGAATGACCTTGGAATTTTTGTTAATCACCCAGTAGTTACCTGCAAAGGCAAATATTTCATTGTTGGCTTCTACATCATCATTAATGGGAATCGGGAACATTCCCATGTTTAATTGAACGCCTAGCTTATCAAACATGGCTTGGGTCCAGACCCCTTGTTGAATAATAGCGGCTTCACCTGCAGCAAATTTGGCCACTGAAGTATTATAATCGGTTGTCATCGCGTCTTGGTTTCCGTATTTTTTATTCAAATCAATGAGGTTAAGGTAATCTAAAGTAGGATTATTCCCTTTAAACGTTGTTTTTCCTTCTAGAAGGTCTTTTGCCCATTGGGTTGGATCTTCCTGTCTAGCCAAGGTAGCATTCATCCCGTGCCTGCCCAGTGTAAAAGTTTCCTGCCATGCGTTCACAAAAGGCGTAATCCCAGCGGCTTCAAGCTTTTTACACACTTCTTCAAGCTCGCTGAGGGTTTTCGGTGTCTCCGTGATACCTGCTTTAGCAAATAAGTCCTTGTTGTAAATATAACCAAATCCTTCTATATTGTAAGCCATGCCGTAAATCTTACCGTCTGATGTAATAGGGGGCTTAGAAACATCCACCATGTCGCTCATCCATGGTTCATCTGTAAGGTCAATCATCTTTTCTTTCCACAATTCTAGGTGAGCATCACCGCTGCTGGTGAAGATGTCGGGTTCATTCCCAGAGGCAAAAGCGGACTTCAAGGCCGTATCATAATCTTCTTGTCCGCCTAAAAATTGAAATTCGATGTTGGGGTGTGTTTTTTGATATTCTTTGGCCATTTCTTTTAGAGGATCGGCAATTTCACGCTTTAATTGAAGCACGGTAATGACCTTTTTCTCTGCGGGTTGGTCGCCACCCCCTCCACTAGGTGCAGGTGTAGGAGAGGAAGAGGGAGTACTGTTGCCACTACTGCAAGCGCTTAACAAACTAAGGGCGAAAAGAAAAGCTAGAGAGGATCGAAGTATCTTTTTCATTCAAAGTAACCTCCTTTATTTTATTTATTTCAATATAAATAATAAACAAACTTTTCAGATAATTAAACGAAAAGAGTTGATCTGTTGGGTGAAAAATATTGATCTTCTACAGAATCGGCCTTACCCTTTAATGGATCCCCCCGTAATTCCATCGATAATATGTTTTTGCATGAAGAGGAAAAAGATCAGCAAGGGGGTAATGCTCATAACCAAACCTGCAAGCCCTAGGTCCCATTGCTTGGTATACTCACTAAAGAAAGAGAAATTAGCAAGCGGTATGGTTCTCAGATCTGTATTTTGTAGAATTAGGGAGGGAAGCAAGAAGTCATTCCATACCCATAAGCTTTGCAAGATGATAACAGTAACGGTCACAGGCTTTAATAAGGGGAATACCACTTTCCAGAATACTCCATAGGGTGAGCAGCCATCGATAACTGCGGCTTCTTCTAGTTCGATGGGAATCGTTTTGATAAATCCTTGGAATAAGAACACGGATAACGGTACGCCTAAACCCCAATAGATGAAGATAAGGCCCACATGGCTGTTTAGCATATTTAGACCATTGGCCACTTGGACGAGTGGGATCATGATGGATTGAAAAGGAATAACCATAGCAGAAACAAACAAGAAGAGGATGACTTTACTGAACACGGTAGGCCTTCGTACAATACGGTAAGCCGCCATCGCGCTAATGATGGCCATGCCAGCGACGCTAAAAACCGTTACAACAAGAGAATTCCAAAAAGCTCTCGGGAAGTTGATCGTTTCCCATACTCTTACATAATTGACCCACATGAATGCCTTGGGCCAGCTAGCCCCATCCATGATGATATCTCCGAAGCTCTTTACGGAATTAACTAGAATGAAATAGAAAGGAATTAAAAATAATATGGCGATGACAATGGCCAGTAACTCCAAGAACCAGCGTCCTTTAAAGATCATGAACTATTCAACCTCCTTTCTTTTGGTGAACCAGACCTGAAGCAAGGTGAGTAAGGCGACAATGACGAAGAAAATAAAGGCCTTGGCTGACCCTAGTCCCATATTGTTCCGGCCGAAGGCTTCTGTATAAATGTTGAGTGCTACTGGTTCGGTGGATCGGAAAGGTCCTCCTTTGGTTAAAGAGTAAATGACGTCAAACACCTTAAAAGAGGTGGATAACGTTAAAAACATACAGACGGTAATCACAGGCATGATTAAGGGAAGAATAATATGCCATACTTTCTGTAGACTGGTGGCTCCGTCCATATCTGCGGCTTCTATTAATTCGTGAGGTACGCTCAGAATTCCAGCTACGTAAATCACCATCAGGTAACCGACAAATTGCCAGACACTCACAATGATAATTCCCCAGAATGCTGTGTTCTCCGTACCCAGCCATGGTAGATTGAAAAAGGCGAGATCGGTAAGCTTTCCCACAGTAGGAAAGCCTCTGGTGAAGATAAAGAGCCAAATAAATCCAAGTAGAATCCCTCCAATCACATTAGGCATAAAAATAACCGTGCGTACGGGGTTTCTAAAACGGATTTTTCTTGTTAATAAAAAGGCTAATAAAAAGGCGAGAAGGTTGTTGATGATGACGACGACAACGGTATACTTAGCCGTAAATATAAAGGAGTTGGAAAAATCTTCATCTTGGAAGAGGCGGATAAAGTTGTTAAATCCTACCCAGGTTTTCACCGCGGATATGCCATTCCAGTCGGTAAAGGAATAGTACATGCCCATGAAGAAGGGTATAATCTTCATCAAAGCGAAAAAAAGAATCGCAGGAGCTAAAAAGACTAAAAGTTGAAAAAGATCACTTTTTTTGCTATATTTCATTCATAACCCCCTCTTTTTGATTTGACTTATAATAAGTTTAAAACTTATAGAATTGAGTGTAAATTCAAATAATTGATGATATAGGTGTAATTTATTGATTAGGAGATGTCCATGTTCAGCATCCGCTATAAATTAACCTTATTACTCCTGGCCTCGATTATCATTCCTATTGTTGCTTCCATCTCGATTACCTACAGCCACACGAAGTCCTCTGTAACAGAAAAGACCATTCAAGAAAATTCGAAGCTGTTATTTCAAGGGAAAATTAATCTAAGCAACTATTTGCAAAGCATTGATCGAATCTCTCATTCCGTGCTATTCTCCGGGACAGCTCCATATTTATTAGACGTAATGCAAAGACGTCACCTCACGGACAAGGACTTTTCCAAGATTAAATTATCCATCACTCAACTAGGTGACTTTAGGAAGGAATTTCATCAAGTCTTCTTATATAGCGATAGACAGAAGCAAGGTTATCTCTATCATGATGTTGTCACCTATCAACGCATGATGGAATATCAACCTCTACGTAATGTAGTTTATATTCAGCCAACCCATTGGAGTGATCAATATGGGATCAATCAGAGCAATCTGATCTACAAGGAAGATCCCAAACTCGTCTTTTCCTTTTACCGAACCATTGAAGATATTCCATTGCCAGATCGGCTAGGTGTCTTATCGATTGATGTAGGATTGGATTATGTTCGTTATATCAGTGATATGTTATATACCAAGGGCGAAGAGCAATTCTTTCTCCTGGATCAACAGGGGAGTGTGATCTACTCTTCAGAACAAGCTCTGATTGGCTCCAATCTATTGGCGGATTGGATGAAGCCCCTTTTTGCAAAAGAAGAAACGTCCTCACATTTTACAGTAGAAGACAAAGGGAGCCCCGAATTCATTTTATATGATACGGTTGATCTTCCTTACGCCCAATGGAAACTGGTTAAAAAAATTCCCTATAGCTGGTTGTATCAAGATGCTGCTTATTTAACCCAAATGAATATGTACATCCTCATGGGGTCACTTATTTTGGCAATTGGGGCATCTCTTCTGGTTATTCATAGTTTTATCAAGCCGATAAGACAGCTTATTTATGAAATGGACATCGTGGAAAGAGGAAAACTAGACGTTCAATTCCCTAACTTAAAAAGGAATGATGAGTTTGGTGTCCTATCGAGAAGGTTCCACCAAATGGTAGACAGAATTCATTCTTTAATCTTAAAAGAGTACAGACTCGAGCTAATTAATAAGACTCATCTATTGAAAGCGCTTCAAGCTCAGATTAATCCTCATTTTTTTAATAATGCCCTGCAGTCCATCGGCACCTTAGCCTTAAAGGATAAAAATATGAAAATCTACTCGCTTACGTCTTCCTTAGGCAAAATGATGCATTACAACATGAATATTGATGAGTCCATTGTCCCTCTCAAGATCGAAATGGATTATATTAAATCCTATCTTGCCTTGCAGAAGCAACGATTTGAAGAAGAATTACAAATTGAAATGGAGATCGATCCTGCAACACTTGATATATTAATCCCTAAAATGATTCTTCAACCCATTGTCGAAAATTACTTCGAGCATGGCAGGTTCGCTGAGAATACGAAGGGAAGACTTTCGGTTGCGACAAGACTAGAAGACGGCGAGCTCCTTGTCCTCATCGTAGAAGACAATGGGCAAGGAATGGAGGAAGCCAAGCGAAAAAAAATCTCGAGTCTTCTCCATCATGAGGCTGATTTACAATATAAATCTACGGAACACATTGGGCTGGTCAATGTAATGACCCGATTGCGAGTTTACTTTCATACGAAGGTAACGGTAAACCTTACCCCTTTAAGTCCGCACGGTTTAAAGGTTGAAATCTCCATTCCACTAAAAAGGGAAGGTGCAGTAGACGATGAAAGTGTTGATCGTGGATGATGAAAAGCACGTTCGAGAGGCCATCAAGCTATTGGTTCCCTGGGAAGAGTATGACATAACAAGCATACTGGAAGCACAGAATGTAGAAGCGGCGAAAGAGCTGATCCAAAAAGAAAATCCTGAAATTCTGTTCTTGGACATGATGATAGCGGGGGAAACAGGTAGTGAATTATTACAATGGACCTATGAGCAATCGATGGGCTGTAAAGTCATTATTGTAAGTGGATTTAATGATTTTCATTTTGTTAGAAATGCCATGAGATACAATGGGGTGGATTATATCCTCAAGCCGATCGATGAGCAACAGATTATTCAAGCCTTGGAAAAAGCCATAGAACAGTGGAAGGATGATGAATTCCGAAGACAAGAACATCAATCAAAAAACAAACGAATGGATCAAATTGAACCCTTGTATTGGGACAAAGTCTTATCTGACTTTATTCAGGAACCTGTGAAGCATCTCTCGATGATTCAAGAACTGAATCCTAGTCTCGACCATACGGCATGCCGTGTTCAGATCTCCTTGTTAAGCCTGCAGATGATTCATTCCGAGATTTACAAATCGATGCTGTCGAATAAGGATTTACTCTATGTTTCTATTAGTAAGGTTTGTAACGGATATCTGAACCGATATGGTTGTGGTTATGCTTTTCGTAATTGGGCTGTGGAAAACGAAGTCGTTCTCCTGGTCTGGGATCAATTCGACCGGATGAAGTTTCTACTAGAGGAAATCAATCAAGCGATATACCATGAAGTGGGTTCACGTTTTTTCTTCGCTATGGGGAGTGTTCAATCCACTCTGTCGGGGGTGGACTTGTCTTACCAAAAGGCAAGAAAAGTGCTAAAAGAAAAAATTAATTTGAAAAAACCAGGGGGCTTTATCTTTGAAGAATCACAGGCTTCCTTAGCTGAGAGTGATACCCTCTACCTAAATCAGTATGAAGAGAAGCTTCTTTTTGCGATGAAAAATAAGGATGCCCATATCCTTACCTCTGTAACCGAGCGATTAACGAATGAAGTGCGGAGTTTGCCATCCATCACCCTGAGTCATATTGATATTTGGCAAAATGAGTTAGAGATATTGAAGCTTAAGCATTTTAAGCGTTATGCGCTAAATCAAGTGGATCTTAAAATGTCTTATCTGAAGATGAATGATAAAGGGGAATTATTAATGGAGGACTGGTTAGGAGAACTTAGAAAATCTTTGTTGAACCTACACCAAACGATATCCCATAGTTCAAAGGAAAGGTTAAACGTCATAGGGGAGATCGCTAAATACATTGATAAACATTACCATGAAGACCTGACCTTGCAATGTATTGCCGAGCAATTTTATTTAAGCAGGGAGCATATTTCCAGAAAATTTAAACTGGAGTTTGGTTCTAATCTGTTTGATTACCTGATTTCCGTGCGGATAGAAAAAGCGAAAGCCTTACTTACCGATCCCGGTCTTAGAGTGTCAGATATTTCAAAAATGGTGGGGTATGAAGATGAAAAATATTTTAGCAAGGTTTTCAAAAAGGTGACGGGGTATTCACCTTCACAATACCGAAATCACTTGATCCAGCCGACTTATTAAGTCGGATTTTTCTATTGATGTAAAAATATGTTGTTTGAATGTAAAAAAAAATTAGAATTTTATGGTATAAAATACAGTGGTTATGTGATAAGATTTTACTAAAAGGTCATGATGTTATGATTTTTTTGGAAGGAAGGTGAATGTATGATCGGAACAGACTTGAATCCCAATAGCCCCCTTCCGTTGTATCATCAACTGAAGGAAATCTTAAGGCATAGAATTGTCCATGAGTGGCCAGTAGGTAGTTTGATTCCGACAGAACAGGAACTGATCAAAGAATTCAAGGTCAGTCGGACGACCGTTCGGGAAGCCATTATGGCCCTGGTGAATGAAGACTTGCTCGAAAAGAAGCAGGGGAAGGGCACCATTGTTACGGCTACAAAGGTGGAAGAGAAGCTGGGCAAATTGACGGGATTTGCGGAAGAAATTGCAGGAAGAGGACTTAAGCATTCAGCAAGATTACTTAGCTGCGAGTTTAAAACAGATCTATACTATGAAATATCCAAACTAAAACTGCCAATAGACGCTTCTGTATTTGTAATCGATAGAATCCAGCTTGCAGATCAAGAACCTTTCGCCTATGAAAGAAGCTGTTGGCCGGAGGATTTGGGTCAACTTCTCATGGTAGAGGATTTGAATGCGGTAGCTTTTTATCAGGTACTTGAGAAACATGGTATCGCTTTGAACGAAGCTATCGAAACGATCCATGCTGTGAATGCAACGAAATATGAAGCGGAGATGCTTGGAATTAATTTCGGGGATGCTCTGTTGGAACGGCGAAGAGTCAGCTTCGATCACGGGGGAAGGCCGATTGAATATACCAAGACCAAATATCGCAGTGATAAATATTCATATCAAGCTCATTTGAAAAGGTAATCTGTGAAACGGGGTGTCTCATGGTGCAATCGCGTTTTAGTAAACGGCTAGGAGAAATACGTGAAATTATGCGGGCAAATCAAGTGGAGTGGTTACGACTAACGACTCAAAAAAATATCTCCTGGCTGATCGCTGGGAGAACCCATGTGAATACAGCTTCGGAACTAGCCTGCTGTAACTTTTTAATCTCCTCAGTGGATTGTATCTTTATTTCCAACAATATTGAAAATGAAAGAATGCTGCAAGAAGAGATTCTGCTTCGGGATGAGAAGGATATTACAGGGAATGAAAAATGGGACTGGTTTGAACCGGCTCAACTGGCAAGAAGGATAGAGAAATACGCCGCAACTTCTCGTGTTGTAATGGACCTGGAACTAGAATCGGTGTTACTCACCTTAAGAAGTTGTGTAGACGTGGAGGATTTACCTGAATTAAGAGAACTCGGGACATTAACGACTGAAGCCATGGAGGAAGCGGCCATGGCTGTGAATAAAGGAGACAGTGAATATCAGATCGCTGGCAAGCTAGCCTATCATTGCTGGGAGAGGGAACTCGAACCTATTGTGAATCTCATCGCAGTGGATGAAAGGGCCTATGTGAGAAGGCATCCTCTGCCGACCCCCAAGCGCCTAGAGCAGTATGCGATGTTGGTGGTGTGTACGCGGAAGAACGGTTTGATTGCTTCAGCAACGAGGTCACTGCATTTTGGTGCGATTCCACAAGAACTGCAGGCAAGACATCAGGCAGCAGCTGAGATTGATGCAAAGATCATGCATCTGAGCCGTCCGGGAATCACTCTGGGATCCATTTTTAATAGATTAAAAGAATTCTACCATGAAGCAGGTTATCCGGAAGAATTTCGGCTTCACCACCAGGGAGGATTAACCGGCTATGCAACGAGAGAGAAATTGGCGACCCATGGGGAAAGCTTCGTGGTTCAAGCTAATCAAGTTTATGCTTGGAATCCATCCATAGCGGGTGCAAAATCGGAAGATACGTTGTTTGTTGGAGTGAGTGAAAATGAAATTCTAACCCCCTCAAAACAGTTTCCCATGAAAGAATTTCAGTTGGAGGGCTTAACCTGGAGGCGACCGGCTATATTACAACGTCAAGCCTAACCCCTAAAGGATAGAGCACGCTATTATTATTCTGAATATTTATTTTTATTATAATTATCAATTAAAAAAGTCAAAGGAGTGACGATATGGGGAAACGGTACAGAATTGCCGTGCTTGGTGCTGGAGACATGGGGCGCTGTCATGTGCAAGGTTGGCAGTTGGCCGGCCATGAAGTGGTGTCGATTACCGATACGGACAAAAATAGAGCTTTTGATTTAGCCAAAAAGGCAGGGGTTGAACAGGTTTACATGGACTTTACCGAATCTGTAACACGTAGCGATATTGATGTTGTTTCTATTGCGCTGCCTCTGGTCTATCATGGCCCTGCTACCATCCTGGCTGCCCAGCATGGCAAACACGTATTTTGTGAGAAGCCCTTAGCAAGCTCATGGGAAGAAGTGGAGAGGATGCAGAAGGCGGTGAAGGAAGCGGGAGTGAAATTCGGGTTGGGCTTTCAACGTAATTTTGCTCATGGCGTTGAACTAGTTCAGAAGTGGGCTGAGGAAGGAGTATTCGGCTCCCCGATGGTGTTCAGCTCGGATCTTCTGCAAGAGGTAAGACCGAAGATTGCCATGCATGATAAGGACGGAAACCAGGGTCCTGTTGTGGATACTTGTTGTCACTTCTTCTTAATGTGGCAAACGATTTTTCGTTCTAAACCAAAGAAGGTTTACGCAAGAGGAGGGATATTAGGAAAGGGTCGCCCTGAAATCGCACATTTTAAAGAATTGGCTGTGGATACGGCGATCATCACCATCGAATATGAATCAGGGGATATCGGAACGATGACCATATCCTGGGGCTTAGCTAAGGATACCCAACTTCAGGCAAATCCAGATCGAATATTCGGCCCGAAGGGTGGCGCTGTCGGGTATTTCAATACTTGGGGAAGGGACAGTGGAACAGAGGTCAAGTTGTATATTGGAGATCAGCTTGAAGTGGTTCCCTTGGAAAAGAGAGAACTACATAAAGTCGAGTTTGAAGCCTTTATTGAGGCCCTGCAAACGAATGCACCCGAGCCTTATGGGTTTGAACTAGGAATGGAAATGTTGAAGCTGTCCTACGCGGTTCTCGAATCGATTGAAACAGGTCAAGTGGTCACCGTCTAAATTTTAATGGATTGAAAGGATGGGATGAAAGCATGCGAATCGGACTGTATCACTCTTGCTTTAGAGATTGGGAATTGGAGAAAACCTTTGCTTGGGCGAAAGAACATGGATTTTATGGAATTGAACTTCATGGTGGCCCTAGATATAAGCATATTAACTGGAAGGAGCTGGCGGAAGGGAAGAACACCACGTCCATCATGAAGCTGCAGGAAAGTTACGACATGCCGATTATCGGCATTATGTTTGGAGCCATTCCGTTCCTCTCACCCGATGAGAGCAAGCGGGCCGAAGCTGTCGAGTACATTGACATGCTCCTCCGTGCAGCAAGCAACATGGGGGTAAAGGTGGTATCAACGTTTACAGGCCGCGACCCGCTAAAGACGATCGAAGAAAACCTCGATATGTATGAGCAGGTGTTCCCCGCGATAGCCGAAAAAGCAGAGAAATACGGAGTATCGTTAGCGTTTGAAAATTGTCCTATGTATGAGTTTTGGCCTCCCGTTTATAACATCGCTGTTTCCCCCTATCTCTGGAAGGAGTTGTTCACTCGTGTTCCATCAAACGCACTCGGTTTAAATATAGATCCCTCTCACTTAGTTTGGCAAGGCATTGATTATGTAGAAGCCGTCCATGACTTTAAAGATCGCATCGTGCTGGCCCAGGCGAAAGATACGGAAGTCCTTCTCAATGTGTTGCGTAAGGAAGGAATGTTGACAATGAAGTGGTGGAGGCATCGGATTCCAGGTCAAGGAGACGTCGATTGGAATAAATTTATAACCGCCCTACACGAAATTGGGTATGATCACGTCCTTAGCATTGAGCACGAAGATCCAATTTGGGAAGGAACCGAGGAGTTGGTGCAAAAAGGCTTGCTCCACGCCAAAAGGCACTTAGAGCAATTTATTTAATAGGGAGGCACTATGATGTTTGATGTAAGTGTGGCGTATTTTCCCATCGGCAGAAAAACCTTTGATATGGAGACGGCTAATCGCTATTTTAAGGAAACAAAAAGTTGGCTGCAAAAGTATAGTATGAATCTGAGTGCCCCTCAGGAAATTCTAACTTCAGTAGAAGAGCTTGAAGCCTTTATTCAAGGTGCTAATCAAAAGCCGGATCTTCTCTTATTTCAAATGATTACCTTTGCCGATGCTGAGTTCATCGTTAAGCTGATGGACCATTACAAGCAATCGATTCTCGTATGGTCGGTCCGCGAGCCTGAAATAGGGGGAAGACTACGACTCAATTCCTTAACCGGAGGGAATAGCACCTGTAATGCCTTGAAATATTTTAAGCGCGACTATGATTTCCTATTAGGGAATCCAACGGAAGGATACACGCAGAAAAAGCTGCTGAGCAAGCTAAAGGCCAAACAAGTCCAGAAGAAATTGTCTACCTTAGCAGTTGGGGTAGTTGGTGAACATCCTCCAGGCTTCTTCTTTTCCGGGACAGATGAATTAGAGCTGAAAAAGCAAATGGGGGTCCGTGTCCACCACCTCCATTTGCATGATCTGTTTAAGAAATCCATGGAAGCCCCAGAAGAAGAATGGCGCCCTATGCTCGAGTCTGCGGCCTCGAAAGTCGTTGGTTTAAATAAGGATGAGGAAACGGCTATTAAATTTGCCAAGTTTTCGTCCCATCTTAAAAAATATATTGATACTCATGGTATCAAAGCGACAGCTGTAAGATGCTGGCCGGATTTTTTTACCGAGATGGGTGCAGCGGCTTGCTCTACGTTATCCCAATTTACGGAGGATGGCGTCGTTTCTTCATGTGAGTCAGACATCCACGGAGCGATTACCATGTATATTCAGCGGGAGTTAAGCGGAGGGGCAGCCCCTTATCTCGGTGACTTGGTTCATCTAAATGAGGAAAGCAACAGCGTTGTGTTCTGGCATTGTGGAGCAGGTGCTTACTCTCTGGCACATCCGGCTACTGGAGCAGTTGCTGGAGTTCATCCTAATCGCAAGCTTGGATTTACTTTGGAATTTGGTTTGAAGCCGGGGCAAGTTACGATTGCCCGCTTGAGTAAATTGAGCGATTGTTACCGCATGTTGATTATGCGAGGTGAGGCACTTGATCGTCCTCAGTGTTTCAATGGAACGACGGTAGAAGTGCAGCTTCGGGGGGATGCGAAGACTGTAGTTCATTCCTTGATGATGGAGGGATTCGAGCCGCATTATTCGATTATTTATGACGATGCAGTAGAGGAATTAATAGAATTAAGCAAAATGCTAGGAATCGAAGCGGTCACGTATCTATAACTAGAGAGGGGCTTATATGAATCTGGGAAAAAAGCCTAGAGTAGCGATAGGTCAGGCAGGCGGTCCAACGGCGGTGATCAACACCAGCTTGATTTACTTCATAGAGGAAGCTATGAAGAGTTACACGGTCTTTGGTATTATTAATGCCCTTCAGGGGCTTATGGAAAATTGGATCGTTGAGATTGATGAAGAAAAATTTAAGGAACTAGAGCCTTTTCGCTTTGCACCCGGCGCTATATTAGGTTCGGGGAGATGGAGTGTTCAGGAAGATGGTCTTCAACTAGCCGTAGAGAATCTGAAAAAACAAGAGATTCATTCTCTTGTTTTGATCGGCGGCAACGGGACAATGAAAGCCTGTCAGCTTATGGAGGAAACAGCTGCGGCGATGAACTATGAGTTGCAGGTGATCGGAATTCCGAAAACTGTTGACAATGATCTCTTGGTTACGGATCACACTCCGGGCTATGGCAGTGCTGCACGGTATGTCGCTTCTACGGTAAGGGATATAGGAGAAGACCTGAAGTCCATGCGTAATTTTGAGAACGTCCGAATCGTTGAGACGATGGGGCGCAATGTAGGATGGCTAACGGCCGCAAGTATACTTCTAAAAGAAAGTCAGGAACATCCGCCTCATCTGATCTATGTACCAGAAACCCCCTTTTCCATAGAGTTGTTTCTTCAGGATGTTTCCAAGGTGGTCAAAGATGTCGGCTATGCTCTAGTGGTCATTAGTGAAGGGATTCGCGATGAACAAGGCCAGGTATTATCTCAAATAAGCTTACGCGAGGGGGGCAAAACGGTCTTGGGCGGGGCTTCTAAATATTTGGCTGATAAAGTCAGCGGGGAGATGAATTTGTCTGTCCGGGCAGAGTTGCTTGGCATGAATCAGCGTTGCTGCGCCGCGACAGTATCCAAGACAGATCGGTATGAAGCCGGACTGTTGGGCCAAGAGGCAGTCCGCTTATTGGATCAGGGTATATCCGGACACATGCTTACCCTGATTAAAGATTCCGAAGGTGATACTTATCGTGTCGGTAAATGTAGTCTATCGGATGTCGCGGGCAAAGAAAGAAGAATGCCGGAGAGTCTACTCCATGAGATCGAACAGGGGGAGGGAGCCCTATTTAAAAAATGGCTTCGATCCCTGGTTGGAGATGACTTGGAGGCCTATCCAGCCTGGAATTCTAGCCAACACTTTTTGAAAAAGGGGGGAAACTGATGAAGCTTGTGTCAGGAAAAGACATGCTCGTAAAAGCAAGAGCGGAAGGATATGCTGTAGGTGCGTTTAGCGCACATAATATTGAAACGGTTCAAGCGATTCTAGCCGCTTCTGTTGAAGAGAGAGCCCCAGTCATGATTCAAATTGGCCAACGGGTCATCAAGCATGCCGGAATGAAAGCGATGGTTAAGCTCATTGAGACATTGGGAGAGGGAGTGGAAGCAGAGGCAGCCATTCATTTAGACCATGGAAATAGCTTTGAACAGGCGGTCCAAGCGATTCAACTTCAATTTCAATCCGTGATGTACGATGGCTCTCACCATCCGCTTGAAAAAAATATTGAGATAACGAAACGCGTGGTCGAAGCGGCCCATGCTGTAGGGATTTCGGTTGAAGGGGAACTGGGGAGAATCGCTGGTACGGAAGATGATTTAACGGTAAGCGAGGAAGAGGCCTTTCTCACGAACGTAGAAGATGCTGTGCGATTTGTAGGGGAAACGGGAGTGGATTATTTAGCGGTGGCTGTAGGAACAGCCCATGGATTTTATAGAGGGGTGCCCAAGATTCATTTTGACCGATTGGATGACATCCAATTAGCATGTTCTCTGCCGCTAGTTTTGCACGGAGGCTCTGGTGTACCCGACCACTTGATCCGTGAAGCAATCCCCTTGGGCATTGCGAAAATTAATGTAGATACGGAACTTCGACACGCTTTTACGTTAGCAGCGCAAAAGGTGTGGGAGAAGAATCCTAAGGAATATCATTTGGCCACTGTGCATGGTGAATCAAGAGAAGCGGTAAAAAAGAAAGTGATTGAGAAAATTAGATTGTTTGGGAGTAATGGGAAGGCAAAAGGTCACTCCAATCTGACCTCCAATAAAAGTTGAAAACTGGCCCTAACATCGAAATGGGAGGAATGGTATATTTCTGATGTAAACCTACTAGAAAAGGGGCCTTAACGATGGCATTAGAAATGAGAGAAAACTGTGAACGCTGTGAATCCTCTCTTGGGGATCAAGCTCTAGCCTTTATATGTGTCTATGAATGTACTTTTTGCACTCCCTGTACCGAAGAAATGGATCATACTTGCCCCAACTGTGGAGGGGAGCTGGTCAGAAGACCAAGGAGACTCCAAGAATGAGTACATTCGCCCATACGCCTCAACCGCCTTACTATGCTGTCATCTTTACGAATCAACGCTCTGCAGGAGATCATGGATATGAGAGAATGGCAGAGCATATGGTGTCGCTAGCCTCCCAACAGCCCGGATTCCTAGGAGTTGAAAGTGTGAGGGACGCTGATGGTTTCGGGGTCACGATTTCTTACTGGGAGTCTTTAGAGGCGATCCGTTCGTGGAAAGCCAACGAAGAACATCAGCTTGCGCAGGAAAAAGGGAAAACGGCTTGGTATGAGAATTATAAGACGAGAATCTGCAAAGTGGAGAAGGAGTATTCACTCCAAGAGGTGTAACATCTCCTTACTTTCCCAGTCGGAACCGACATCGAATTCTGTTATACTAGCTTTACACCTGCAATGATGGTGTTGCCCCGACTTAAAATCAGCTGCCGCGACTTCCCAATCGTGAGCAGCTTTTCGTTATTTTTAAAAAAATAAATCCACATTCTGTAAAAATAATTTATAATGAGATAGTACATAATTTGTGAAATATTGGAGATTTTTACTTTTGTATTTGCAAACTACAACTAGTTACTTCAAGGAGGAATGTGTCTTACTCAGCACGAAAGGAGAAGGTCATGGAGAAAAGACAAGTTCAAATCATGGCCATCATTACAGCCATCTGTCTATTGGGAGATTCGATGCTTTATGTAGTTTTACCTACCCATTGGAAGGAGATTGGTTTAGCTTCTTTGTGGGAAGTGGGGATTTTACTATCCGTTAATCGGTTTATTCGTCTTCCGATGAATCCGGTGATTAGCTGGCTATTTATGAAATTGAGTAGGCGTACGGGAATTATTTTAGCCATTGTTTTAACGATCATGACAACCTCGTCCTATGGTCTGTTTTCTTCTTTCTGGATATTAGTGCTCATGAGATGCTTATGGGGAGTGGCATGGAGTTTCCTTCGGATCGGCTCCTATCTCATGATTACTGATCTATCAACGGATGAGAACAGAGGGCATTATATGGGCACCTTCAATGGTTTGTATCGACTTGGGAGTTTGTTTGGGATGGTGATTGGGGGAATCTTTGCCGATCTAGCCGGGTTGTATATGGTGTCGCTGGTTTTTGCAGGTGCAGCATTATGCGCCCTTCCTTTGGTCTTCTTACTTTCCGATCCGGCTAGGGGGTATGTGCCGCAGGTGGGTCGAGCCCATACGCTGCAAGTATTTAAAAATCCACCCGTATTAGGCGTGCTCACAACCGGTCTGTTCCTGAATATGTTGTTCCAAGGTTTGTTTGTGGCGGTGCTTAGTCACCTCATTGATACCCGATATCCCATGATCACGATCGTTGGTCTAACGCTTGGAGCCGCAACTCTTGCAGGCATTATGCAAGGAATTCGTTGGGGATGGGAGCCGATCTTGGCCCCTGTATTTGGGAAGGTCTCTGATGGCATGGGAAGGAAGAAAGCTTTAACGATAGCTCTATTCATTACCTCTGTGATTTTTGCCTTAGTTCCTTTGCAAGTGCCGATGGTTTTATGGCTGATCATCCTCCTCGGCGTGCAGATGTCAGCTACCTTGATCACAACCGTTATCGATGCCTTGGCTCTAGATATGGCGAAGAAGGAATGGAAAGGTGCGGTAACGACCTCTTACATTATTGCTACGGATCTAGGTTCTGCCATTGGACCTACATTAGGCTATTTTTTATTAGCGTCAATTGGACTAGAGAGTATGTATTGGGGAGCGGCTGCTTTACTTCTCGTGGTATCAATTATATGGTGGAGCGTGAGAGATACAAAGAAGGCTAGTGTTCCAATGGCACAATAGACATGTAAGGGAGAAGCTATCCAAGCTTCTCCTTTATGTCGGAAGTCATGTTACACACTCCATTTACCTTTTAAGACCTTGATACGCTTGTTGCTCGACTTAACTTCTGGTGTTTCTTGAGCTTGCTGATATCGATCAAATTTGAGGGTGCGATTCAAACTTTTCCATTGGGTGTTGGCCAGTTCTTTAGCTTTATTTCCGTAAAGGTGGTTCAAAAGGATATTAATCATGTGGTTTATCTCCTTTTTATATACAATTCTAAATTATGAGTATTTGCTTATAATCAATACAGTTAGTTATTGATAATCATTATCGGAATAAGATGATTATAAGTCTATTGATAATTGTTGTCAATACAGAAAAAGCAAGTAGATCGAACAGGAAAATATGGGATGCCGTTTAGTGTAAGTGTTACTTGGTTCCTATTAGTCAGTTTTTTCTTACTTAGTCATGAATAACTGCATACTTGTAATCATCTTCTTTTTTTCATAGAATTCCAGTAAATGATATAGAAACTATGAGAAAAATGAGGTGAAATTATTAAGTCTGTTCCTTTTTGGTTTATAGCGTCTTCCTTATTTCTGATCATGCTAGGGGCTAATATTCCGATCCCGCTATTTTCATTGTACGAGCAAAAGTGGGAGCTCTCCCCTGGCATGATCACGTTGATCTTTGCTGTTTATGCTTTTGCTATTATCCCAACAAGTCTGATAGCTGGACAATTATCAGACCGGATCGGAAGGAAATGGATTCTGGTGTTGGGGTTAAGCATGTCGATTCTGGGTACTGTTAGTTTTGCTTTGGCAGATGGAACGATTAGCATTCTTTTATCGCGCGTGTTGCAAGGACTTTCTGTTGGGCTTTTTAACGGTGTCGCTGTCGCTGCCATGACGGAGATACATCCTTCACAAGATAAGACCTTTTGTGCCTTTGTATCATCGATTGCCATGTCTGTAGGGAATGCGCTTGGACCCATTTTTTCCGCTAGCATTGCTAAGTCTTTTATGGATTCGATAAGTATGCCATACGTTATCCTCTTAATCTTCTTGTTGCCTTGTCTTTTTGTCCTGGTAACAATTGACGAGACGCTAAAAGAAAAAAGAAAAGAGAAGCTTTATTTACCTAGGGTCCCGACAGAAATCCGTTCGTCGTTCTACTTGGCTTCTTGTACATCCATTTTAGTTTGGGCTGTAATCGGTTTGTTTTTAACGGTGCTTCCGACCTACCTGTTTACGTTTACAGGTACCAAGAGCATCATAGTATCCGGACTAATTGTGTTTCTAGCTTTAGGTTCCTCAACGGTCGTTCAGGTCATATTGCGAAAGCTTTCTTTTTCCACCTTTATCGTAACGTTAGTAGGGATTGTTAGCGCCTTGTTTTGTCTGACAGGATTAGTATTATTAAACTGGTTTGCCTCGTTGCCGTTGCTTTTACTATGTGCAGTCTTTGCAGGAATGGGGCATGGCCCAGCGTTTGTTGGCAGCTTGTCTTTGGTCAATGAGATTGCACCGAAAGAAGTACGTGGGAATGTGATCTCGATATTTTACGCAATCTCCTATTTGGGTGTTAGTATACCATTACTCGGATTGGGTTGGGGAGCACAGTGGTTAGGGTTATGGCCTGCAGTCAATTTGTTTATGTCCCTTGTCATTTTTTTGTTGCTGGTCATTATCCGGTACTGGATGAATTATAATCAGATGACGAAGCCGTTAACGATCATGAATAATAGTGCGCAATTTAAGAAGTGAAGCAAGAGAGAAGCATTTGCTTATACCAAAACGAAAAAGAGCGAACATGTTCTATTAATGTATGTTCGCGTCATTTTGTTTGTAGATGAGGTTATACAGCGATCTTGATAATATCGACATGAGGAATTGGGAAAGAAGGATTCTGATGTAATACTGAAAATGGAGTTTTAATACCCCTGCCCTTACCAATACAAGGTCCATGACGACATTCCCAAATAGTAGGAGCAGCCTATAATGTAATCCAGATTTTACGGAAGTTAAGCAGGCCATGGCTGAAAATAGAAAACTATATAGAGGGGCTATGATGAAGTGTTCTCTCCAAGAATGAACATATCCTCGTCCAAATCGGATCCTTCTTCTCGCGGCAGCCACATACATTAAGGTAATATAAATGACTTCTATGGATAAATAATGAGCGGTTTTTAGCGCCCATTTTTTTCGATTCATGATGCTCTGATAAAAACAATCACTAATTATAAAGTAAACATTGATTAATAGGAAGGTGTAAAGAGGCTTCCACCAATGTACTTTATAAATTTGTAATCGTAGAAAGAGTTTCTCAATGAAATAATATCCACTAGAGAATGCCAGTTTCCATTTCCAGTTTTTTTGCGACAAGGTTAGGTAAGTTGCTGTGACGGGTACAAACAGTGCTTGAGATAATATGGCTCCAAAGATATTATCAAAGTTCCGTTGTTTCATTACTCTTGGTTTATAGGTGTAGGCCTGAAACAGGTTTAATACAAAATACTCAAACATGTAAGCCAATCCAATATTGGTTAATAATAGAATGAAGGTAAGTCTATGCCTTTGTTGGTTTATTAATTTAACGAGGATAAATAGATGGATGATACCTAAAATGAGAAAAGGGATGGAATTGCGATTAAGACGATTCTCTTTTAACATAAACCCTCCTTTCATGGTTAGTATTTATCTATAATAAAAAAATATTACGAATCGGTCAGGATGTCATTGCAAAAGAAAGGAGTCAGATAACTTGAGAAAGTATATTGTGTTGTTTAGTGCGCTGTTCTATATTGGGATTTCGATTTATGAGTTGTATTATGCCTATGCTCCAAAAGTGGGCCCAATCGGTAATGGTCCTAACGATAAATTAATATGGACGGATTTCATTTTTTCGATGATTGGTGGGAGTGCCTTTCTTACGATAGCCATCATGATGTTTATGAGGGATAAGAAGAAAAGTGTGGAAAAAGAAGAGGAAAAGTAAAAGGATGCATCCCCTACTAGATACCGGTGTATAGAAATATATATATATAAGATTATTCTGACAATATGGTGGAGGTTTGTTATAATTAGGTTATTCAGTGAACGTGTTATTCTTAGAAGGGAGACACTAATATGCCTATCTATAATAAACTTGTACGTGATCGCATCCCAGAGATTATTGAGAAATCGGGAAAAAAGTACAGTTTCCGCATCTTAGAACAGGAAGACTACAAGCTGGAGCTTCAGAAAAAATGCCGAGAAGAGTTGGACGAGTATCTGCAAGCGAGAAATGATCAGGAAGCCATGGAGGAACTAGCTGATTTGTTGGAGATGATCTATGCGTTAGTGGAGGTTCATGATTCTTCTTTCGAAGAATTGGAACAGATTCGCAGAGAAAAAGCCGAAACTCGAGGTGGATTTCAAGAACGATTGTTTCTCGTTGGAGTAGATGACGACGACATCTAAAATGGAAATAATAATCTATTGCCTAGAAGCATCGTAGAATGATAAATTAAGTCTCGTGGATGAGACGCATCACCAAATAGGGTATACGGTGAGTGTTGGAAAACATTCACTAGTGACAGTGAACGGTGATCCATGATAAATTAGTTTACACAAACAACAACGAAATAAAACATGAAATGGTGAGTAGTTGCGGCTTATGTGCAAGCATAAGTTGAGGAAAGTCCAGGCTCGCCCGGAGCTGAGATGCCCGGAGTGTTCGTGCCACTCGCAAGGGTGGGCAGTTAATCTTCATGGTTAGCTGACGGCGGTGAAATCATGCTAAGTTCTTCTTTGAGGGATATGCTGAGAGTAACCTGAAAGTGCCACAGTGACGATTACTTTCTTGGAAACGAGAAAGGTGGAACGGGTAAACCCCACGAGCGAGCAACCCAAACTTACGGTAGGGGCACCGTCCTGCGGGAACAATAGGAACCAAAGGGACGGATCGGTTCATCACGAATCGATAGTTAAATGACTGCACCTGTAGTGCGAGAGTGGCATCGCTTGAAGCACGCAGGAACAAAACCTGGCTTACAGCCATTTCATGTGCCATAAATTCATGCAGCAAGCAAACATATCCTGCGATGTGCGTTTTCCCATTATGTTTTAAACCGTACTGTTTTTTAGGGATTCTTATATGGGTTGACCAAAGCCATGCCCCCTCTTCGGACGTGGGATCGCGAGAAGGTCAACATGCGGAAACCCACCTGCAAGAGCGCGGGTTAATAAAACAAATAGGGAAGACGGCATAGGCGGGACAGAATTTTTAAAATACATACCGTGCTAGATGGGGAGATGGCGGTGCCCTGTAACTCGCAATCCGCCTTAGCGAGGTTGAATTCCCATCTGCGGTACGAAAGGGTAAGGTCTGCCTTGTGTAAAGGAGTGTTGACAATTGGGTCCAACGCAATGGAAATTCATGAAACGGGTCAGGTCCGGAAGGAAGCAGCCCTAAGTGGAACCTTCTATGTGCCGTGGGGTAGCCTGGTTCGAGCTCACTTTCACAAGTAACGCTTGGTCTCTCGTATCCAAGATGGGTGCACGGTAATAATATGGCGGTCGTGGCGAAGTGGTTAACGCATCGGATTGTGGCTCCGACACACGTGGGTTCGATTCCCATCGATCGCCCCATACATAGCCATAATTAAGTCTCTTGTTAATTAACAAGAGACTTTTTTGATTTCTTGGTATAATATTTGGCCCTCGGGTTAAAATAAAGGTACAGTAACTTATTGGCCCGTAGCCAAGCGGTAAGGCAACGGACTTTGACTCCGTCATGCCCTGGTTCGAATCCAGGCGGGCCAGCCATTTTTTACATATTGGTATTTAAAGAGAGCATTAGGTAACCTCTAAGGCTCTTTTCTTTGTTTTTATCGAAAGGATATGATTTCCTGGTAATATCAATGTGGATTGAAGTCGAGTGGACATGACTACAGTACCCAGGAGCTTGCGCGCGGACACTGGGTTCCTTATTTGCCTTAAAATCGCCTGGTTGGATGGTTTGGCGGACATGGATTCCGCTATCTTTCAAGATTCCCACTCCTAGACTCTGTTTTGGAGGATCTTGTGTCCGATAACCCCACTCTTGGAGGCTTTTTAGGGTATATAACGAATGCTATGTCCGCTCACATAAAAAAACCTCCTCAGTTTAGACGTACTGAGGAGGTTTTTGACTTTTTCTAGTATCCTTTGCTCAAATCTACGATTCCATCAAGAGTTGTCTCGTCCTGATATTTTCGTAGATTCTCTAAGAAGAAACGACCAACGTCCTGCGGCATGCTTGGCCCCGATATATGGGGGGTGACATAGACATTTGGTAGGTTCCAGAATGGGTGAGATTCCGGCAATGGCTCTTGTTCGAACACGTCAAGCACAGCTGCGCGAAGATGCCCTTCTTTTAGCACCTCCACGAGATCTTGCTCTACGATTACGGGTCCTCTACCAACGTTTACTAGACAAGCATCCGGCTTCATTCCTAGTAATAGCTCACGGTTTAGGACTCCCTTGGTTTGCTCCGTCAATGGAAGGGTGAGAACTAAATAATCTAATTCTGTTAAGAAAGCTTTCCATTCCGTTGCATGATAATGACGATCAACAAGATGGGCCGAACTGCCCGTAAAGCTAAGACCATGTACGTTCATATCAAAAGCTCGAGCTTTTCGGATAATGTCCTGTCCGATCGAGCCAATTCCGGCGATCCCAATCGTCTTATTGGTCAAAAAGTCTGTAAGGAACGGTTCCCAGGCGTTCATTTGTTGGGAGCGGCTGAGCCTAGGAATATCCTTCGCTAAATAAAGGAGGTAGGAAAAGACATACTCGGCAATCGGTCTACCAAATTGTCCAACGACGCGTGTCAGTGTAATCCCTTCAAGTCGATTTGCGAAAGCTAACCAATCGTTGACTCCTGCGCCCATGGATTGAATCCATCGCAGAGATGTAGGGAGTTCTACTTGATCGATAGGGAATTTCCAACAAAGTAGTACTTCGGTTCCATCGAGTAAACGACGTGCTTCTTCAACTGAGGAAGCAGATTCGACCAAGGTGTATCCCTCTTTTCGAATCATTGCAGCATATTTTTCTGAACCTTCAGGGGCGTAAACGAGAATTTTTGGTTGAGATATTGGCATAAGTTATACTTCCTTTTGTTGGTTTTCTTTTCATTATAACTTAAAAGTCTATATCTTCAAAATCGTTAAGTATTCTTTTCAATACTTATACCAACTATTGCTATATTAGAATCTCAAGCTGTGGTACTATTTTTAGAGATTGATAGAGTTAGTACAATACGCCTATTGAAATGGGAGGGAAGGATGAAACGACTAAAGGCTTACTGTATTCTTGCCGTACTACTTATGGGCTTCAATACAGGGAACATTAAAGCACAGGCCCAAAACTTTCATGAGGAAGCACACCATTTAGCCAATAAGACTTATGTGGATCGAGAGCAACTCATTCAAGAATTCCAAACGAGTGGGGAGGATGCAATTGCTTTCGAAAAAGTGACGAAGAGGAATCAGGAAAGAGTCAGAAGGGAAACGATCGAGCGGATGGGCGAACAACGAATGATGATGTTTCATGCAAAACAGACACAGCCCCGCCTGCATACAGACCAAGTTGTCGTGGCCTTAATTGAATTCCCTGACCGTAAGCATAACCGCATTCCTGCACATCCTGAGAATCGGCTTTGGTTGGAAGACTTCAGTCAAGAACACTATCGTGACATGCTTTTTTCTAAAGAAGATTATGTTACACCGAATGGGATTGCGATGACGTCGATGGCCCAATATTACTACCAGCAGTCTGGGGGTTCTTGGACCGTAGAGGGTGAGGTTACACCGTGGATGCAGTCTGTTCATTCTTATGTATATTATGGAGAGAATACGCAAAATGAGCGCGATGAGCACGTAACCGAATTGATTAAGGAGACCCTTTCGCAAGTAGGGAGCCTCGTGGAGGGGAAAGAGGATGTATACGACCAGCGAGATCCATACGATATGAATGGTAATGGCATTATTCTAGAAGCGGATGGATTCCTCGATAATTTGATGGTTGTTCATGCTGGTATTGCAGAACAGACGATGGAGGATGATCAGGCGATCTTTTCTCATCGGTCTTCCCTTTCTGAACCCGTTCCGATTCCAGGGACGAACTTATTAGCTTATGATTATATGATTCAACCAGAGGATGGACCACCAGGCGTGTTTACCCATGAATATGGTCATAACCTCAATCTTCCTGATCTATATGATACAACAAATAGCGGATTGGGATCCCCAGTGGGGGGGTGGTCCTTAATGGCGAATGGCGGTTTCACTGGGGAAGTCGCCAGAACCCGACCAACAGGCTTAGATCCTTGGAGTAAATTGTATCTCCAAACAAGCTTAGGCGGGAATTGGGTGGATCCGATTCAACTTCATTGGGAAGAACTGAAAAATGGGAACCAAAGGATATCTGTAAAGGAAGCAAGTGATTTTGACCCTAGAGATAAGGTGATCAAGTTGGATCTCCCTCCGACGTTGATACCAGCCTTGGCTCAACCTAAAGACGGCACGTATTCCTATTACTCTGATAATAGAGACTACTTGAATAACTGGATGATCTCGCCTTGGATAGATTTGTCTAGTGTCACTTCAGATGTCTATCTTGAGTTTGATAGTTTTCGAAGTGTTGAAGAAGGCTATGATTTCTTTATCTTAGGTGTGATGGATGATGTGGAACATAGTTGGGAGCCGTTGGCTATCTACAGTGATCATACGGATGGCTGGGTAAAGGATACCATCGATCTATCGGCCTATATCGGAAGGCAAATTAAACTTCAATTCCGTTACATGACAGATTCCTCTGGCCGTGAAGGTGGATATCTATTGGATAATATCAACTTAACGGCTGACGGGGAAGTTATTCTCTCAGATGATGCAGAAGGTCCAAGTTCTTTTGATATCAATGGCTTCCTCCTTCATGATGGGTCAGATGAACAGTTAGAGAACTATTACTTAGTTGAATTGCGCTCACATAATGGAGTGGATCAAGGTTTATCTTCCTATGTATCGGCGGATTCCTATTTTACCTATGATCCGGGAGTGGTGATTTGGGCGTATAATGGAAGCTATGAGTCGAATGATCATGCGAAAGAGAATGCGGGATATGGTATGCTTGGAGTTGTTGATGCCCACCGTCAGGTGAAATATATTAGCGGAGACAAGAACAATCCTGCCCATTCGATCTATCAAATCAGCGATGCTGCCTTTGGCTTGAATTTCACTTCAGAGAGGTTTTTGAGTGGTCCAGCGGGCACTATTCATTTTTCCTCTCAGGCTCCCGTTTCCCTCTTCTATGATGGCTATGATTATTCAATTCCTGAGGCCCCCGTCTTTGGGAGAGTGCTTCCACAGCTTGGATTGATGATACAAGTTCAAGAGATGGCGGACGATGCTTCCACGGCTACGCTGGAGCTGGGGTTAACCGATAGCGATCCGTCCAAACTGGCTTTCCTTCAGTTTGATAAGGAAGAGTACCAACTAGCGATCGGAGGCCAACGCCAGACTCAAGTTACGGCGACGTACACGGATGGGACACAAACGAACGTCACAACGAAAGCGAATTACCAATCTAGTGAACCGACGATTGCCGAAGTAGATCAGTTAGGACTCTTGACTGGAATCACGCTAGGAGTGACGGAACTTCAAGCACAATATGTGGATAAAGAAGCGAAGGCACAAGTTACCGTAACGACAGAACCGGTGGATGAATGTTTTATCGCAACCGCTTCGTTCGGAAGCAAGTTCGACCCGGCGGTTACCTTGCTAAGACATTTTAGAGATGACTACTTGATGACAACGGAGATCGGGAAAAAGTTTGTGGCCTGGTATTATCAAGTGTCTCCACCTATAGCGCAGTACATAGCGGATAGCGATTGGCTAAAGGCGCTAGTTCGCGGCTTGCTGACACCGATTGTGGGACTCGTCTATGTCTTATATCATCCTATTGTTCTATACCTAGCGGTTGGAGTGGCTGTGATGACGGCATTACGAGTGTATCTTAGAAGGATGCAGTATTAATTGAACATGTGAAGGTAGCTGAGAAGACCTGGTGGATCGCGAGATCATTAGGTCTTCTTTTAATAGGCGGGATTTGCGCTAATTAGTTATAATTTTCTGTTTATTCTAATTTGCAAACTATCTTCTGTAACTATGAAATGCTATGCTATTGATAGAGTTGTCGGAAGCGAGGGGGAAGGAAACGAGTGTGGTTCCAAGCCTTTATAGACCAGCATCAAGAAACAATAATACAAGGTTGGCTTGAAAAGATTGAAAGCGAATTCCCTGGTCTGTATAACCTTATCGATTTATATCCGAATGGAAAAAAATATTTCAGATTACTAGTTGATAAGCATATCCCTTTAGCACAACATCCATTATTTGATACGATCTCGATCATGTGTAAGTACCACGCGGAACGAGGAACTCCAGTAGAGCACATTCTTCACAGTAGTCATTTGTGGAGAGCAGCTTTATTAGAAAACATTTGGTCCTATGTCCATATCAACCGAATGGATCAAGATCTAGTGTGGGACGTCATTTCCATCCTTGATGCGAGAATTGACGAGGTTCAAAGAACAATTTGCAGGTTATACTGGGATTACGCTCAGAGGATCATTAGTCAAAAGCAGAGAAAAATTGAGGAATTACATAATGACCGGTTAAGTTTATTGGGCAAAATGGCGGCATCAATGGCGCATGAAATCAAGAACCCGCTTTTTGCCATTGAAGGCTTTCTAAAATTAATTAGGAGTGAATTACCTTGTAGTTCACATGCGAAGATAAATAGCTATATGGATGTAGTAGAAAAAGAGTTTGAAGGGCTATATGGACAAATCACATCTTTTCTAAGCTTTTCCAAAAATAGTGGAACGGAAGAGTCCTATATGGAATGCTCCATGAGTGAGATTATAGACCAAGTCATGAGGCTTATTCAACCACGTACGGTGAATGAAAAAGTGGTTTGCGTCAAGAAAGTAGAAGGTGACGTGAACCTCATTGTGCAAAGGGTGGCGATACAACAGGTCTTATCTAATTTAATTAATAATAGCTTGGACGCCTTAAAGTTTGTAGATGATCCTAAACGAATTACGATCTGCAGCTGGGAAGATCTCGACCATTATTATATCAGTGTTTCGGATAATGGCCCGGGTATACCAGAGGAATTGGAAGGCTCTATTTTCGAACCCTTTGTCACAGGCAAGAAACACGGAACAGGGCTTGGTCTAGCTATATGTAAACAAATTATGGAGAAAAATGAGGGGAATTTGAGCTTTTCTTCTCGAAAAGGTGAAACCGTATTTACCTTAACCTTCGTTAAGAACGGCAGGCTCGGCCTATTAAAAAGGGATATTGCTTTAAGCTCATAGGATAGCCTTGGTTGAGGCTATTTTTGCTTTTTTTAATCCATAGGATAATAAAATAAAGTTGTTTATAATAAAAGAAACTTATTCATTTAAATTGTATTAAACCCAGAGGAGGAATACGAATGCCTAGCTTTGACTCATTATATTATCCCTATCATTCCCGACGCAATGTTACGATTGCTAGAAAAGGAATGGTCGCGACTTCCCAGCCGTTGGCTGCCCAAGCCGGGCTTGAGATTCTAAAAAAGGGCGGGAACGCCATTGATGCTGCCATTGCCACGGCTGCTTGTTTAACTGTAGTGGAGCCAACCTCAAATGGAATAGGCGGAGATGCTTTTGCCTTAGTATGGACAAAAGGAAAATTGCACGGATTAAACGCAAGCGGCCCTGCACCGAAGAGTATTTCCATTGAAGCGGTTAAAGACCGTGGATATGATGTGATGCCTCAGTACGGCTTCATTCCGGTCACCGTTCCTGGTGCGCCGTCTGCCTGGGCAGCCCTATCTGAGCGCTTCGGAAAGCTTCCATTAACGGAAGTCCTAAGACCTGCGATTGAATACGCCGAGCAAGGATATGCGATTACACCTACTTTAAGCTATCATTTGGACGTTGCTTACCACCAGTTCAAAAAGAATGCGCAAGGAGACGAATTTACCACATGGTTTGAAACATTCATGCCGGATGACCGTGCTCCTAGAGTCGGTGAAATTTGGCGTTCTCCTGGTCATGCCGCTACCCTTCAATCGATCGCAGAAACGAAGGCAGAATCCTTCTACCGGGGTGAACTGGCTGAGAAAATGGATCAATTCTCTAAGCAATATGGTGGTTTTATCTCAAAAGAAGATTTAGAGGCCTTCTATCCTCAATGGGTGGATCCAATCAAGGTCAACTACCGTGGATATGATGTATGGGAGATTCCTCCAAATGGACAAGGACTCGTGGCTCTTATGGCTTTAAATATCTTAAAAGGTTTCGATCTATCTGAAAAAGATAGCGTGGAAACCTACCATAAGCAACTAGAGGCCATGAAGCTTGCTTTTGCAGATGGCTTGAAGTACATAACAGATCCAGAAGAAATGAAAGTGAAGGTGGAACGCTTACTTTCCGATGAATATGCGGAACAGAGAAGACAACGAATCTCGTCTGAGGCCGGTTTTCCCGAAGCGGGCGAACCGACGGTAGGAGGTACAGTATATTTAGCCACTGCGGATGAAGAGGGCAATATGGTTTCGTTCATCCAAAGTAATTATCACGGGTTCGGATCGGGGCTTGTTGTACCGGGAACAGGAATCAGCTTGCATAATCGTGGGAAGGACTTCTCACTTGATCCGACGCATTATAATGCCTTGAAGCCAGGGAAGAAAACGTATCATACGATTATTCCAGGATTCCTGACTAAAGATAATGAAGCAGTGGGACCTTTCGGGGTGATGGGCGCCTACATGCAGCCGCAAGGACATGTTCAGGTCATTATGAACACGATTGACTTCCACTTAAACCCACAAGCGGCCCTAGACAGTCCAAGATGGTGTTGGATCAAGGATAAGGTGGTGGAAGTAGAGCCGAATTTCCCGGATCATCTTGTTCAAGCTCTGGAGCGGAAGGGTCATGAGGTTCAAAAGTCGATCAACCATTCCAGATTCGGAAGAGGTCAAATCATCTGGAGAGATCCAAAAACGGGCGTACTTACCGGTGGAACGGAGCCGAGAACGGACGGCCAAATCGCAGCGTGGTAATGTATCAAAATCCCCAATCACTTGTTGATTGGGGATTTTGAACGTTTAGGTCAAGTTTTTAAATATCGACCGTGGAGTACCATAGTTATAGAGTCCCCTGTATTCCGGGAAAGTGGATTCATAATGGATGAAGATGGAGGCATCAAGCAGGAGAGGATAGTTGGCGTAAAAAGGTCGGTCTCCGTAAATGATTCCTTTTAGGGCTAAATTCATTTCTCTTTGGAAAATGTTAAAACGAAAGCCTGCAACTTGTTTACTGAATTCGCCACCGTCTACGTAGGCTTTTCCGAGCAAGTAGAAACGCCCCTGTGGGTCTTTTTTCCATTCCGCTAGGACTTCATCTCTCATCTTCGGATTGATGGCTTGCTGATTATAAACATACCCAATATCTAGGAACAGCTCCCCGGTATCATCGGAGTGGGTGAGGGTGTATTTCCTCCCTTCGATAGGGTGAAGGAACGTCGCAGGGGGAAGGAGTTTTACCGACAATTTCTGAGGGTTGAAAACAGACATATCGTACGCCCTTTCTGATGGGGAATATATATTACCATATGTGAGTGGAGGAAAAGATGAACAACATGACCTTCAAAATGATTTCCGCCGTTCTGGTAAATAATGATAAGGTAGCGAAAACCAACCGGAAAGCGAGGGACAATGTTGAAGGATGTAACAAAGGTCTTCTGGTTCTCACTTGCCATATCGTTAGGGTTTGTGCTCTGGGGTGTCATTACCCCTGAAAACCTTGGCCGTGTCATGAATGTATGGCAGCAATTCTTCTTGGTTAACTTTGGCTGGTATTATCAGATTGTAGCTACCTTCTTTCTGATCTTTGCCCTTTTCCTGATCTTCAGTCCTTATGGGAAAATCAAATTAGGTAAGGATGAAGACAAGCCCGAGTTTAACCGTGCTTCCTGGTTTGCCATGCTGTTTAGTGCAGGGATGGGGATTGGACTTCTTTTCTTTGGTGTATCAGAGCCCATCTCTCACTTTGCCAGCCCTCCACTGGGTGAAGGCGGGACGAGCGATGCCGCTAACATCGCTATGCGATACACCTATCTCCATTGGGGTTTTCACGCCTGGGCCATTTATGCGACGATTGCTCTTGCGCTTGCTTACTATAAGTTTCGTAAAGGATTTCCAGGTCTAATGAGCGCAGCGCTTTACCCCATTCTAGGAGAGAGGACGAAGGGGCCGATCGGGACCTTCATTGATATGGTAGCGGTGTTTGCCACCATTTTTGGTGTCGCTGCATCGCTCGGACTAGGAGCGGCTCAAATCAATGGGGGATTAAATTATGTGTTTGGGATACCAAATACATTTGCCGTTCAATTGGTGATTATCTCGATTGTAACGGTTTTATTCCTTATTTCTGCTGGAACGGGAATCAACAAAGGGATTAAATATCTAAGCAACACCAATATGATTTTGGCTGTTATCCTGTTTTTTACGTTTCTTTTTATGGGACCGACGGTCTTTCTGTTGAATCTGTTTGTGTCTACTTTTGGATCGTATCTGCAAAATCTCCCCAGTATGGGACTTCGTCTTGCTCCGTTTAATACAGAAAGAGCGGCATGGGTACAGGGATGGACCATTTTCTATTGGGCCTGGTGGATTGCCTGGGCACCTTTTGTGGGAACCTTTATCGCTCGCGTGTCGAAGGGAAGAACGGTTCGAGAATTCGTCATTGCCGTTCTGGTCATCCCGACGGTGGTGTGTGCGCTTTGGTTTGCCGTTTTTGGCGGAACAGGGATTCATATGCAGTATTTTGCAGGACTTCCTGTATCGGCACAATCCCTGGAAACAGCCCTGTTCTATGTGTATGAGCACCTGCCTTTAACTATGGTGTTGATCGTGCTCACTTTATTTTTGATATCCACCTTTTTTATTACTTCGGCAGACTCGGCTACGTTTGTGTTAGGAATGCAGACGACCAACGGAAGCCTCAATCCCCCTACCCTTGTTAAGCTCGTTTGGGGGATTATCCTTTCAGCTTCTGCTGTGGTTCTCATGGTATCCGGTGGACTGAGCGCGATGCAGACCGCCATTATTGTGAGTGCCTTTCCTTTATCGTTTGTGCTTTTACTGATGGCGATTTCTATGTTGAAATCGTTTAAAGACGAGGTCATGACAAAGAAGAAGAAGGAAGAGAAAGAAAAGAAAGAGTTTCGACTCTGGCGGGAGAAAGTGAAAGGGAAATGAGATAAGACAGTGTATCCTGTGGGTATAAAGAAAGGAGCTATCTCTTGTATAAAAGAGAAGCTCCCTTTCTTTTTCGGTTTATTCGGTGTACACAGAATCACTTACAGTTTCGGTTTCAGGTGTCGTCAGCGGTATGGCATGGAGTCTAGATAATAATACATTCCTTATGTCTTCCTGTTCGATCGTTTCTACGGCTGCCATCGCCGATAGGTAATCCGTTTGAGTCTTGCTGATTTCGGCTAAATACACGCCCTCAATAGCTGGGATCATGTTGGATTCTACATCAATGAATCCGGCAAGGGTGTAGATCGAAACAGAAGAGGTGCCTGATACGAGGGTCATGACCTCTTTAAATAGATTCCAAGTCTCAGGTTGTTTGGCAAACTCGCTATCGATGAAGAACTCTTTATCGCCTACAGAAAGGCAAAGATCTCCTAGCCTAGGATCAAGACTTCCGGATAATAAAAGGCGAACCGTATCCAACCATTTGTCATGATCGGTGGAGGATAGCGATAGGTTAGGTTCAATTCCCACACCATGGTAATCGCTCTTGCTTACAGGCGTCAACAATCGGAATTGGGTATAAAACAAGCCTCCTCCATTTGGGAGCTTAACATCTGATTGTCCAACGCCTTTCCCAAAAGTTCTGGTTCCAACGATAGTAGCCATTTTGTAATCCTGCAACGTAGAAGTCATGATCTCAGCGGAGCTGGCTGTATTATGGTTACTCATTACAATGATGGGTAAAGGGAAAGGTTCCAAGTTTGTGCTCAAGAAATGGTCTGGTTCCTTGTTCCGATATTCTAGAATGCTTGTTATCTCTCCATTAGGAATGAACCAAGAAAGAATGGATGTTGTTGCGGATAACAATCCACCAGGATTATCCCTCAGATCAAAAACGAGCCCGGTTAGGTCTTCGGGATTCCTTGTTTCCATCGTTTCCATCATGGAGTCCATGAATTTGGTGTTAAACTCATCATACGTTTCTTCGGTAAACCTATTGATGCGAACATAAATCATCAGTTTGTCCTGAATCTCCATGACCTCTACCTTTACCGTAGGAATCTTAACCTTATCGCGTGTGATGGATAGAGGGAGCTCCGCACCTGACCGCCTCACGACAACAGACACCTCGGTGCCTGCTTGACCTTGTAATAGTGTGGGGCGTAATTCCCAAGGGATGGTAGACAATAAGATATGATCTACTTTAATGATTACATCATCTACTAAAATTCCAGCACGGGAGGCAGGGGAATCTTCATATACCTGTACCACCTTTGCTCCTTCAGGATCCGTAGCGATATTAACCCCAATTCCGGCAAAAGATCCATCCATCATTCTATTAAAATGTGCATACTCTTCCGGATTCAGGTAAGTTGTGTAAGGATCATTCGATTGTTCTGAAACGGCCTTTACTAAACGAGCAGGATCCGAGTACTGGTTGAGTAGTTCTTCTGATGGCTCGTATAGGTAATCCTTCCTTAGGACCTCTCTAATCTTCTGAACTGCCAGAGCATCAGGAGAAGGTGAAGGGGAATCATCACTGCTGTCACCGCTGTCTGAGGATACAGGATATTGGACGGTAACGGTAGTGTAACCGACAGCGCCTGATGGACTCTTGGCAGTGACTTTATATTGCGAGGCTCTGCTCGCGATAAAAGCCCCCGTATGGCTAATTTTGCTCTGATTATCAGCATAATTCAGATCTTGAGTCGACCACTCATACGTACCCCCTGTCGTTTCGTTTCCTTGTTCATCTACTTCCTTAGCCTGGAATTGCAGGGTTTGGTTCACTTCAACCGTTGGATGGGTTGGTGTGACCTGAATCTGCACGTTCATGGGTGAAGAGAATTCTATCGTCTGGCCCTTGTAAGTCAGGGTGTAAACGGTGCTTACATGGAGAGGGGAGAGATAGATTGTTGCTTGTTTCTGATCTGAGGAGATGTCTACTCTCTCGACAAGCATTTGTTCCTGTGTAGCCTTCGTTTGGATCGTCATGTCCTGAGGAGAAAGAGAAGGAACAGGACGGTCAAAGAAGAGCGTTATCGAGCGGTTGGTAACATACTCAGCGCTCGTTATTTTCGGCTCTATGTATTGATCTTTAATGGTCAAGAAGCGAGAGGCAACCAGAGCCACTTGTTCTCTTTGGGTGTTGCCTTGTGGATGAAACTGGTTGTCAAGAGCCACTTGCATGAGCTTTAATTCGATGGCTGCTGCTACACTGTCTTTGGCCCATGAGGAAATTTGGTCCGCATCGGAAAACGAAAGACTTGCGCCTTTCCCCGTCGCATCGACGCCTAGAGCACGGACAAAAAAAGTAGCCATCTGCTCACGTGTCAGGTTATCTCCAACCCCGAATCTTCCCTCCCCAACTCCGCTAATCAGTTCCGCCTGGACGGCCGCCTCTACCCAAGAGTATGCATAATGCTCAGGAGGTAGATCTGAAAACGTGGGCTTGTTTGGTAGATTGCTAGTTTCGAGTCCTAGAGACTTAGCTAAAATAATGGAGAAATCCTGCCTGGTAATGGTCCCCGCAGGGTTGAATTGTTCATTGGATTGCCCTTTAATAATCCCTTTTGCTACTAATTCCTCAATAGTTTGCTTGGCATAGGATTGATGAATGTCTGAGAAGTTGGTTTCAGCTATAGCTCCAGACATCGGCAAGCAAAAAAGCACCGATGAAATGAAACAGGATAGGATCTTCTTACTTTTTGACCATATGCGCATGAACAAGTGATCTCCTTTTTGTTTTACTTCCTACATTCTACCATTTGTTAGTAGATCAACATAATGTTTGTTTATAAACAAATCTTGGTCTCGCAAGGGCTCTTGAAGTATGAGAGCAAGATCACCAGAAAATGTTAAACATAATTTAGATCGAATCAAGCCATACCAATAAGGCAAGCAAAAAAACAATCAACGAATAGGGGTGCTAAAGTGAAGAAATTTGCAACTTTGGTTTCCAGTCTAATGATGGTGGTTGTCCTTTCTGCTTGTGGTACGGCTGGGGTTCAAGATGTCAATGACAACTATCGCGGCCAAAACATGACTCCCTACGACACTAACTTGGATAACGGAATGTATACGAGGCCTCTAAAAGATTCGCCTCTTCGTAATGACCCTGAGTTGACGGATAATGACGGCAGGGTATTTGACGCAGATTACGACGACAATATGATTGATGATGAAGAAATGTCTTTCAGGCCTCGCCGCTAGTCCATTCTTGTATAGAGAACTCTGCAGATCTTTCTGTAGAGTTTTTCTTAATCTGAAATAATAATATCCTAATGGAAGAACAATAAAGAGGTAAATGTGACACGTGAAGACTGGGGGCTTGCCCGTTATGATGGAAGAAACATGGGTGGTTATCGTACGAGCCATTATTGCGTTCTTTACCTTGTTAATTTTCACGCGTATTCTGGGCAAACAACAGATGGGAAACTTGTCCTACTTCGATTATATCAATGGGATTGTGATTGGGTCGATCGGAGGAACGCTGGCGACGGATCTCTCAGCGAAGGCATGGGTGCATTGGGTCGGCCTAACCACCTTTGTTTTCCTTACCTTCGTCTTCCAGATCAGCACATTAAAAAGTCGCTATTTTTCCAAGATGGTCAATGCACAACCAGCTGTTGTTGTACAAAATGGAATGATCCTCGAGGACAATTTAAAAAAGATGAGAATTAGCATGGATGAACTGATGATGCTTCTGCGGCGCAAGGATATGTTTGATATCACACAAGTAGAATATGCCATTTTAGAAACGGATGGTCAGCTGTCCGTACTCCCTAAGGCAGACTCTCAGCCCGTAACCGGTCAAGATATGCACATTACTCGAACTCCTGCGAAATTAGTAACGGAAGTGATCATGAATCAGACTATTCTTGAGCAAAATCTCAAGCAACGCAACAAGGATCATTCCTGGCTCATGGAGCAACTAAAAGCTCAAGGAATAAATGATGTAAAAGAAGTAGCCTTCGCAGCCATTCTTCCAAACGATACGTTATACATAGATAAGTACAAAGATGATATCAAGGAATGTATGGATATCAGCGATTATAAAGGACCCTTTTAGAAATGGAAGGATATTATGAAAATCGGCCTTATTAGAAAAATCATGGTCTTTGCGGTTCCCATCCTAATTCTTACTGTAAGTATCGCTGTGATGGCGGGCGGGAGTATCCTCAAAAAACCATGGGGTAAGGATGATCGCGTCCTCGATGCCGTGCAACAGATAGAAAAGAACGTAAGAGCCAAGCAATGGAAGGAAGCGAAAGACAATGCGGACTCTGCTACAGAAGCTTGGAAGAAAATCGTCAATCGTATTCAATTTAGTGTTGAAAGAGATTACATGTTTGAAATCAACGGCGCACTCGCCCGCATCAAGGGAGGAATTGAAGCTAAGGACGATAAAGCCATTATGGAAGAAATCTATTTTTTCTATGATTTGTTTGATGGCTTGGGAGGGTAGCGACCGACTTTCCTTTTCAACTTGGGTTTTGTTTGTGTAAAATAGAACCTAAGTATAAGTTGCGGGAAGAAGAAAGGGTCAGAACATGAACGATTATGGGATCGAGAAGAAGGCACCATATTATGAACAGTTTTATCACTCTATCAAGAGAATGATTTATGAGGGGAAGTATAAGCCCGGTGAGCGCATTAATGAGACGCAGCTGGCTAAAGAGTTTGGGGTAAGCAAGAGTCCGATTCGGGAAGCGATCCGTGTGTTAGAAAAAGAAGGACTTATCGTGGTAGATGAAAAATCACGAGTCATGGTCTATGAACCTACGTTAAGAGATGTGGAAGAGATCTATGTTTGCCGGATGGCGCTAGAGTCCTTTGCTGTGGGATTAGCGACCACGATCGCGACCGATCTCGAATTACAGACGATTGAACGAACGCTGCAGGACACAGAACAAGCGATAAAGGAAAGAAAGGAGGATCGTGAGATCATTTTGCTTAATGCCCAGTTTCATGATCTGATTGTCAATTGTACCCAAAACCGTCGGTTAAAGAGGCAGCTAGATGATCTGAAGTCACTGAAGTATCTGTTTCGTATCCTCAACTTCCAGGGAGAAAATCGAGCGGAAACGATATTAAGTCAACATCGTGAGATTTTTGACTTTATCAAGAATAGAGAAGCAGAGAAAGCCTCGAAGCAGATGATCGAGCATCTGCAATGCGATCTGGACTATCTATTGCAAGTTCTATCTAACCATGATCAGTAGGTCATGGTTGTTATTGAAAATTCTTCGTTTTGTGTTATGATAATTTCATAATAAATTGCAGTCGACCGTCGTCTAAATTAAAAATAGATTGGAGTAATGAATGATGAAAAACTTTGAAATTGCGGTGATCCCAGGGGATGGAATTGGACGAGAAGTTGTTCCTGCCGCCTTAGACGTCTTAAATACCATTGCGGAGGTGCATGGAGGTCTTCGTTTTCATTTCACTTCGTTCCCATGGGATTGTGATTATTATGTGCAGCACGGGAAAATGATGCCGGATAACGGGATTGAGACCTTAAGTAACTTCGAAGCGATCTTCCTTGGAGCGGTAGGGAATCCGCAACTTGTAGAGGATCATATCTCGTTATGGGGGTTATTAATTAAGATTCGTCGCGAGTTTGAACAGGTGATCAACATCCGTCCTGCCAAGATGTTCAAGGGCTTAGCTTCCCCATTAATTAACCCTAGAGATTTTGACTTAATTGTGGTTCGTGAGAACAGCGAAGGGGAGTACAGCGAAGCAGGCGGAAGAATCCATAAAGGCGATGACGAGATCGCGATTCAGAACGCAATCTTTACTCGAAAAGGGACCGAAAGAGCGATGAGATATGCGTTTGAATTGGCTCAGAAGCGTCGTGGTCATGTGACCAGCGCCACGAAATCGAATGGAATTGTCCACGCGATGCCGTTCTGGGATGACGTGTTTAATCAAGTGAAGCGCGATTACACGAATGTCGATACGAGCTCCTATCATATCGATGCGCTTGCGGCCTTCTTTGTCTCCCGCCCTCAGATCTTTGATGTGATTGTGGCTAGTAATTTATTTGGTGATATTTTAACGGACATTGGTGGAGCGATTATGGGAAGCATCGGAATTGCTCCTGCAGCGAATATCAACATCAATGGGAAATATCCTTCCATGTTTGAGCCGGTTCATGGTTCTGCCCCTGATATTTATGGAAAAGGAATTGCCAATCCGATCGGTCAGATTTGGACGGCGAAAATGATGTTGGATCACTTAGGAGAAGAAGAGCTTGGAGCGAAGTTGCTTGATGTGGTGGAAGAAGTGACGGCTCGTGGTATCAAGACAGGAGACATCGGCGGGAAAGCGAATACGGTGGAAGTCACGGAAGCGATTTGTCAGGGACTTAAACATCTTTAATCGAGGGTCAAAATTACAGAAGAAGGACTTCTCTCAACTGCTATGTTGATGAAGAAGCCCTTCTTTCATTTGATTTCCGTTAGCGTTTGACAAATTATTTCATATGTGGGTTGTTTAAAATTGATAATAACTGAAATTACATTTATACTGTAACTACAGCCTGTCAAGTGATTTGGGGGTGTTGTGATGCCTGATGTTGTAGTACAAGTCCAAAAGCGAATGCTAGTAAGTCTAGCGCAAATAGCCAAAGAACTCGATTTGAAGGAAGGCGATCATGTTCTTTGAAGAAAAGGATGGGGGAATCTTTATTCGACCTGTCGGTTGGCACGATAAAAGCCAAGAGTATTTTTGGACGAGAGAATGGCAGGAAAAGATGAAGCGTAGTAAAGAAGCGATGGATAAAGGCGAGTATAAATCATTCGATAGCGTCGACGATCTGTTAGCCGATTTAGGTGTGGAACATACTGACGAAGAGGACGGAAATGCCGAAAATAGTTCGAACTGATCCGTTTAAGATAGATTTCACTCAACTAACAGAAAGAGAACGGAAACAATGAGCTAAAGCAATTAGATTACTTGCTGAAAATCCAAAACATCCGTCTCTTGAAGTCCACCGGATCAAAGGAACAAGAAATTTGTGGGAAGCGTACGTCAATAAGGATATTCGTCTTATCTATGAACATGAAGGTGATACCTTCGTGTTAGTTGCAATCGGTCATCATGATATTTTACGAAAGTATTAGACTCTATGAAGGCCATATTTAAAAGAAATTCAAAAATGAAGGTTGACCACATGATTATGTGATCAACCTATTTTGTTTTGGTTTGACAGGCACCGGAGGAAAAAGCCCACATAAGCTAAAGAGTATCTGTACGCTTACCTTAGGGGTGAAATCATGAGTGCTTTTTACACGTTTCGCAGTCCTATATTATCCCTCTGGCAAACAGCTATTGCGGAAGTAGGAAAAAGCAGGTCCTTTAGGGATCCAAGCGACCATCGAATGAATCAGTTTGTGCAGGTGGCTCAAGCATTTGCAGAGGGGAATCCCTCACCTACCATAGACAATCTGGGGAACAAGATTCAAGAATGTGCAATGCTGATGGGAGCCTTGGCTGTTGCGGAGATGATTGGGGATAAAAAGCGATATCAGGAGCTGAAGAACAGGATCCAGATGTCAATTTGTGATCCCGGATGGATGGAGATTCTTAAGGTTTATTCAAAAGTGAAAAAGGAAAAAGGGAGGATCCCTTACATCCGTTATCAGCAGCTCGATGATTTCATCATCCCCATCCCGAGTCGTTTAAAGATCGCTTTCCTCTCGGATTGGGGAACGGGTTCAGAATCTGCAGAGTGGTTATTGAAACAAGTCATGGTACATAAACCGGATCTGATTATCCATTTGGGGGATATTTATTATTCGGGTACACAAAGCGAGATTCAAGATCATTTCCTAAAGATTATGCAAAAAGCAGCGGGCAACACACCGGTGTATGCGCTAGCGGGGAATCACGAGATGTATTCCGGGGGAAAAGGCTACTACGGGTTGCTTAACCAATTAAACCAGCCAGCTAGCTACTTCTGCTTGAGAAATGAGCATTGGCAGTTCTTAGCGATGGATACGGCCTTACACGATCATAATCCTTATACGTTGAAATCGAATGTGACATTCCTTGATCCAGGAGAGGAAGTTTGGCATTTAGATAAATTTCAAACGGCAGGCCAACGGAAAACCATCTTGCTGTCACATCATCCCCTGTTTAGCGCCAAAGGGATTGGTAGGGATCGACAGGGCCAACGGGTGGCGGTCAATAATCATTTGCAAGGAACCTTTAACAAAGTCATGGATCAAGTTGCTTTATGGTTATGGGGACATGAACATAATTTGATCGTCTTCGATCCTTACGTGTCACTGAGGAAAGGTCGATGTATCGGTTCCGGGGCGATTCCGAAGATGGCGAATCAAAAACCGTACCAACCAATTCTCAACCTGAATCTACAGGGGCAGCAACACCCCCCGAAGATGAATCTCAAAAAAGCAAAGCTGAGTAGCAATCCCGATGGATTCTACTATCACGCGTATGCGGTGATGTCGGTCAACGGTCCAGAGGCGTCCATCGGGTATTATGAGGTGGATTCCCTTCGGAAAGCTCAGAGTCGACTAGTGTATAGGGAAACGGTGGAGTAGACAGACGGTGTGAAGCCGTCTTTTTTTTGTTGGTGAATAAAATGACCTTCAGTCCTATATTCAGGGATACCGGATATAAGGTATAACTAGTCTATAAGGAAAAAGGAGTGATCAGATGTTCGGTAAACTGGTAAAAATACTTATGAACAAATTCCTAGGACGCAGTGGATCTCATAAACACTATAAATATAGCAGCAGTGACGATCGCAAGGGCAAAAGAAATTTTGGTCGAGGACAATCGTATTATGGACAATCTCATTATAAGAAAAAGAAGCATTCCAGCTTTTTTAGCAGTTAAAAGTGATGATAAAGAAGATCTGGTCTTACTTTCAGGATCGACCCTATCCAGCGGGAACAGTTATCGGTGATCGATATGAACTGGTGAAGATTTTGGGAATGGGGAGTTACGGCATCACGTACTTTTGCAGGGATCAGATCGGGGGTAGGAATTGTGTGGTTAAGCAACTCAAGCCTAGCAAGAAGAAAACAAAACAAGGAGGGCAGGCTTACGAGTATGAAACGACCCTCTTGCAGCAGCTGGATCACCCGTCCATCCCGAAATTTTATCAGCAGTTTCAGCACGGAGGGGATTATTTCTTCTCGATGGAATACATGGAGGGGAGAAACTTTGAAGATTTGATTTTCGAAGATCAAACAAAATATAACGAAAGAGAATCTTTACGAATCATTCAACAGCTGCTCCCCATTGTGGAATACCTTCATGAGAACGGAATTAGTCATGGAGACATTCGAATTCCCAACGTGATGATGGATCAACAGCAACATATGAAGTTGATTGACTTTGGATTAGCTCGAGAGATAGCCAATGAGTCGGATCGTGACTTTAACGCTCTAGGGCACTTTTTGCTCTTTCTCTTATATACCACTTATGTCTCGGATAAGAAGAAGGAAGCGAGCTGGGAGGAGGAGCTGACCCTCCGTCCTTCAACGAGGAGCGTGATTCGAAGATTATTTGAACTCGATGAACCTTATTCTAGCCTCAGGGAGTTAAGTGATGATTTAACTAGGGCAATTAATACTTAGAGATAAAGAGAAAATAGCAACAGAAACGAGAGGGAGAGCCCTCTCGTTCGTTCAAGATTTCTGTACCAAAGGTTTGGCGTCCGTCAAGCTTTCTTTATGAAAAGTGGTAATCGATACCCCAAGAAGAATGAACACGGCGCCGACCAAGAAGTTCAGTTCCAGCTGTTCACCTAGGAGCAGCCATCCGAAGAAAGTGCCGACGACAGGCTGTAAGAAGAAAAATAAAGCCCCGACTGATGCATCCATTAATTCCATTCCCTTATTCCATAAGAAGAAGGCTCCCGCTGTGGAGATGACTCCTAGATAGAGAATGCCGAAGATGACCGAAGTATTTAACTGGATTTGGGCTGTTTGTATTTCCCATGCCATAACAGGTGTTGTAAATAGTAAAGCAAAGAACACCGCATAGGTTGTTAGGGTTAGTGTGTCGTGACGAACGGATGCCACTTTGGCATACACGGAGAGAAGAGCCCAAGTTAAGGCCGCCCCAATAAGGAATAGAACTCCCCAGAAGTAATCGCCATGAGTTCCATCATAACCAATAATGAAGGTCACTCCAACACTCGATAGGAGTAAGGCGACGAGCTTTGCCCAGGTAATCCGCTCTTTTAGCACCAAGCGAGCAAAGATGACGATGAAGGCAGGTGTTGCTGAGGTTACAAGCGCTCCGGTGTGAGCATCTGAAAGCTTTGTCCCCATAAATTGGAAAGAGATGGATGCAAAGTATCCGATAAAACCAATCCACACAAACAGTTTCCAGTCCTGTTTGGATAGCTTGAGCTTCTCTTTGCCTCGTCTGGTCCATTTTAAAGCAGCATATAGAACGGCAAACGCAACAATATAGCGAAACCAAACCAAGGTAAGAGGCGGAACGTAATCTAAGACATACTTACTAACGACATACATGCCACCCCAGATCGCGGCGGCTAATGATAAACAAATGGCTCCAAGTAAAGTGGACTTCATCGATGATCCCTCCGTTCTTTAGGTCAATAAGCTATACCTAAAACGGAGTTGCGTTGCGCGTTCTCCGTTTTAGATTAGTGGAGAACGGGGGTATCAATTTCAAAACAAGTGACGTAATACATTCTTTTGGCCTCCTTTTATGATCTTTTTACCTGATCGTACCATCTCAGGACGAAAAAGGGAACGAAAAGATATAATAAGCTGATCCTCAATCAGGTGACTGGTTAAGGTATCCATTGCTTTATTAACGTAAAAGAGGTATAGTAAGAGATGTTGAGAAAAGGTATAATTCGCGATGTGGAATTCACATTTTACAAAGGGTTATCACTTGATGGATGGTTGCTCTTTGTAATGTGTGAATTTTTTTTGCACATAACCTAGTCCATCTTTCCCCGTAATAAATATACCTCTTTTGTCTAATCACTTTCTAATTGACTCCACCATTATATTTTAAGATTTCAATTCGCACTGGCACGGTCTTCGGAGCCGTAAGGATGAAAGAGAGGTAGGGCTTTCGTTGTTTTGATTTTTTTGGATTTATAATAAATGTTTAACAGGAGGTAGATGATGTTTCAAGTCGGCGACAAAATCTTTTATCCCATGCACGGTGCAGGTATTGTTGAAGCCATTGAAGAAAAAGAAATATTAGGTGAAAAGAAGCTGTATTATATTTTGCACTTTTCTTTGACAAGTATGCAACTGATGGTTCCTACACATCCGAATACCGAATCTTCACTGCGCGGAGTGGTGGATAGTGACACCGTACAAAAGGCCCTCACCATTTGTCATGGAGAGGAAGCAGACACCTCCATCTCTCATCGACAACAGAAACATCGGATTAATATGGATAAGATGAAAAGCGGAGATATTTTTGAGGGAGCTAGTGTATTTCGAGATTTAATGATACTGAGTAAGGATCGAAAGCTCAATCAAGCCGATCGAACGATGCTCAACCATGCCCAGCAAATGCTTGTCAGCGAGCTCTCCCTTGTCTTGGAAGTGGATCAGTACCAGGCGTCGAGTTTATTAGAATCTCCCCATAAATAGTAAAACCACTGCTCAGGCAGTGGTTTTTTTTGAATGCTACCAAAGCTACTCTTTAGTCAGATCATGCCCGCGATGGGTTGCTGAGAGCAAGCATTCGGGTGCGATGGTAGGCGGTTGCCTGCTCATACTTACAAATTACTTATAAATTTGAGTCTAGTTCTAACAAATTTCCTGAATTCTCACGGCCTAGTAACCCTGTTTAAGCTGAGCAGAGCTCAGAGTCGCGAATCGATAACAGAGGACTTGGACTAGTGTGGCAAAAAACCCATCACTTCACTCGTGATGGGTTTTTGTCATTTAATATCCATGGTGCTTCAGCACCACCAGCGCTTGGTCATACTGTTCCTGTGTGACGAAAAGATGCTCTTCAGAGGATTTCACTAACACACCGGCGTCTCGTAAGATTTCCCCTACACGATCCCGGCGAAATGTATTGGAGTCAATATAGATGATGCACCATAACCTAGAGGAATCCCAGTCCCATTTTTGCCATAATCGTTGTAGCATTTTACCTATCATTCCCCTTTTCTATCATTTGCATTTCTCTATCTATAACTTCGCAAGTTTGTCTCTATTTATGGTGAATTTTTAGTAGTTAAATCGTAATTGGTCCAAATCGTTATACACTCACGTACCTCTGGGGCAAAAATGAGATGAATCCTAGGCTGTTTTAACATTATGGTTGGTGAGGCCGCTAAGAATTATTTGCAAGTAGGATGAATTTATTTGCAATCTTAGTCAATTAAGTGTTGATTTGTTTCAATTCCATTATTATAGTATTTACGGAAGAGAAAACAGTATATAAGTCCTGTACTTTGTTTTTTGCTTTGTAAAGTTAATAGGAAAAAGATGGGGGATTTGGTAGTGAGTGTGAAGAGGGTAGGACAGCTTAGATTTACGATGCAAGTTAAACTGGTTCTTTCATTTTTGTTAGTAGGACTTCTTCCTATGGCCATTTCTTCTATGGTGGTGTTGAACCTTGGAAGCAATGAGATGATCAAACAGGAGCAGGAGTCGATGAGATCTCTTGCTGTTAGCACGGCACAAGGGATGGAACAATGGCTTACCATTAGGTTGGCTGAACTAGAAGTAGCCTCGCAAACCGAAGGAATGATTTCGATGGACCCGGCAAGACAGCTTGCCGTTGTACATCAACTTAAAAAGCAGTCGGAAGCGTATGAGAATGTTGTATTTACGGGAGCTGACGGACTTGTCCGCGCTCATACAAATGAAGCCAGTATCGGAGTTATGAATCTAGGAGACCGGGATTACTTTATCACGGGAATGCAGGGGCAATCTAGCATCTCAAGTGTACTTGTCTCTAAAGGGACTGGAAACCGGATTGTGGTTGTTGCTGTACCTGTGAAAGGAGAGAATGGAAGGGTCCAAGGAGTACTTTCGGCCCCGGTAAACTTTGAACAGCTGATTCATCAGTTTTTAGAGAGTGAAAATGTAACTGCTAAGGGCATGTTTCCTGTTTTAGTGGATAAGGAAGATCGATTACAGGTATTCCCTGATGCGGAGATGATCGGTAAAGGTATTACTGAGATCGAGGCAGATGAAGATTTAGTATCCGTATTGGGAATGGGAAAATCAGAAAGCGGACACTCCATCATAGATGTAGATGGGAAAGAATTTGTAGTCGCATATGCACCTGTGTCCTTAGCTAATTATGGACTCTATCTACATCGTCCAATGGACCTTGTGCTCGCTGTTACGAACGAGGTCAAGTTGGGTTCGTTTATAATCCTGGGAATATCTGCCATCCTTATTGCTCTTCTGGCTTGGTTAATTTCCCGCAGCTTTAGTCGCAACCTCCAAGTGATAACCGATCAAGTAAAAAGGGTGGCAGAAGGGGATTTATCCGGGGAAGATATTCAAGCGAGAAGTCGGGATGAAATTGGCGAGTTGACCCAACATTTCAATCGTATGACCCGCCAGTTAAGGGAATTAATCCAGCGAGTAGGTTCTAGTGCAGAGCAAGTAGCGGCTTCTGCGGAAGAATTGACCGCTAGTGCGGATCAAACCGCAAAGACCACAGAGCTCGTGACTAGCTCGATTCAGCAGGTGTCTGCTGGAGCGGGGCAGCAAAATGAAGGATTAGCTGAAAGCGCCAGGTCGTTGGAAGAAATCTCAACCGGTGTTCAACAAATAGCTGAGGTATCCTCTTCGATATCGGAAAGCTCTACACTTACACTTGAAAAAGCACAGGAAGGCGGACAATGCGTACAAAAAACAGTCGATCAGATGGGATTTATCCGTGATTCCGTGACAGAAACGGATACGTTAATTCGCAGTTTAGAGGAGCGCTCTAAGGAGATTGGTGAAATTCTTGACGTCATTAATGGAATTGCAGCACAAACGAACCTCCTAGCGTTAAATGCGGCGATTGAAGCGGCAAGGGCTGGCGAACAAGGAAGGGGATTTGCTGTTGTAGCGGATGAGGTAAGAAAGCTAGCCGAAGAATCACAACGTTCATCTAGTCTCATTGGTCACCTGATTCATGAAATTCAAAAAGACATGATAGCCTCGACTACTTCCATGGCCCAAGTGAAAAATGAAGTAGGTCAGGGGTTAATAATTGCTAATGAGACCCGGAGAAATTTCGAGGAGATTGTGGAAGCGACGAATAAAGTAGCGATCCAAATGGAGAGCATGGCCTCAACGGCTCAGCAAATGTCAGCAGGAACACAAGAAGTGACCACTTCATTTACCGAGATTGCTCGTATAGCGCAGCAAACAACGGGAATTACTCAAGAGGTGGCAGCTTCTTCCGAAGAGCAATTAGCGTCCATGGAGGAAATTACATCCTCTGCCGCCTCCTTGTCTAATATGGCTGAAGAATTACAACAATGGGTGCGGAAATTTAAAGTTTAGTGCGCTTGATCATAACTACGAGAAAAATTTCTTGTAGTTATTTTTTTGTTTATAAATAGTAATGGATAGCGTGAGCATCGGCAATAATGGGCAGTAGAATCCTAATACTTTTCTTTGGGAGATATCAGATGGAACCAAAAAGAATATGCAAACTTATTAATAGCAGTTCGCAAAGCAAGCTAATAGAGGAGGAACTCAAAGAAAGTGAAGAAAAATACCGTCAATTAGTCGATATTGCCCCGGATGCCATTGTCGTTCACCATCATGGGAACATCCTTTATGTTAATCAGGCGGGGGTTACTCTATTGGGAGCAGAACGTGCCGAGGATATTTTGGGAAAGTCTTTTCTAGATTTTATCCACCCGGATGACCAAGAGTTGACAAGAAAACGGATCGAACAGGTTCAGCATAAGAATCAAACTATCGGTGCTGTTCAAAAGAGACTTATTCGTTTGGATAAACAATGCATCCATGTGGAAACCACTGCCGCTCCCATTCATTATAAAGGAGTACTGGTGACTCAAAAAATCATACGAGATGTTACAGAACGTGTACAAACTGAGGCGATCATGCGAGATCGTGAGGAAAAGTATAGACTGATTACCGAAAACATGTGTGATTTGATAGGAATTTTAGATTTAAATGGAGTCATACAGTATGCATCGCCTTCCCATCGATGGGTGTTGGGTTATTCACCTGAAATTATTATGGGTCTATCCGTTATCGATTTTATTCATCCAGGAGATCTGTCTTACTTCCAAAAGCAATATGATCGGATGATTCAGTCGAAGTCAACGTCCCAAGTGGAATTTCGTTGCAGACATGACAATGGAAATTGGGTCGTGTTGGAAGCGCAAGGAAATCCCATCATAGAGGGATCGGGAGAAGTCAAACATATTGTTTTTGTCGCCCGGGACATTACGGAACGAAAAAGATCAGAAGAACTTTTGCGCAAGACGAAAAATTTGTCAATAGTGGGTGAATTAGCTGCAGGAGTTGCACATGAGATACGTAATCCACTGACATCCATCAAGGGATTCATTGAACTGCTTCAAACTGGAATCACTAAACCCGAATATTTTGAGATTCTCTCTATGGAAATGAATCGTCTGGAATCCATCATCGAGGAGTTTTTGCTTCTCGCCAAACCACAAGTGGTTGATTTTAAGGAAACCGACGTGAACAGCATTCTGTACCATGTGATCACCTTACTTCATAATCAGGCCATAATAAAAAACATTGAAATGCTTTACGAACTGGCTTCGGAACTTCCGCCTTTACGGTGTGACCCCAATAAATTAAAACAGGTTTTTATTAATTTAGTAAAGAATGCGATAGATGCTATCGATGATAGAGGGAGAATCACGATTCAGACCTATCTGATTGACGCAGATACGATCAGAGTTAGAATTGCGGACAATGGGTGCGGAATATCTGACCATCGATTGAAGTTTCTCGGAGAGCCCTTCTACAGCACGAAAGAAAAAGGAGTAGGCCTCGGAATCATGGTTAGCTATAAGATTATTAAGGAGCACCAGGGAACCCTCAGCTTCCAAAGTGAAGTAGACCAAGGAACCATCGTTGATGTCAACCTTCCTCTTGGATCGAATTAGGAGGTTTGTTGGTCTTTTAGACCTTGGGCTTGGAACGGCCACACGCACAAGAAGATGATTCCGTAGGTACAGGAATCATCTTCTTCATCGTAGTCAATTATTTTAGTTCTAGTTCATCTTTGTTTGGTTGATAGCTTTAACTAATGCCGTACCAAACTCTCCTCTTGTAGCGGCCTCATTCGGTCTGAACTTTCCATCTTTTCCATTTAAAATATCTAATGATGCAACAGCTCCGATGGATTGAGAAGCCCAAGACGTAGGGACATCTTCAAAAGAAGGCACGCTTCCAGTACTTGCGCTTAAATCAAAAGCCTGTTCAAGTATAACAGCTAATTGAGCCCTTGTTAACTCATCATTCGAACCGAATGTTCCATCACTTTTACCAGTAAAAATACCCGCAGCATGTACGGCTCCGACTACAATCTCAGACTCATGGCCTTTAGGAACATCTTTAAATACGGCATTATTTGAACTAACCGGGAGGTTTAATGCTTTTACTAACAATTCGGCTGCCTGATAACGTGTGATTGTGTTATTAGGCTTATCCAAGACAATCTTTTCATCGGTTTTACCTTTTACAGGGATAATAGGCATGATGCCATCATAATCTGTTTGATATCCTTCAATGGGTGCATGAGGGATTTCACTCCAGCGTGACGCATCTTCCTTATAAATATCTCCTGATGCAATACCAGTCAGGAAGGTATCGAGTGCAACGACGTTCTGTAAAATTAAATCTTCACGCTGATCTTCTGGCATATCACCTTGACGTGTATTACCGGAAGTTTCAATGAATATGGCTGGGTTACTGTGACCATCTGGATTGAGCCCTTTGTAGTTCAGGCCGAGCATCATACCAGATACTACGCCGCCTTTAATATCAATTTCTTGAGTACCATTCCCTACCGTATAACGGTCAACGACAAACTGATCGTACTTAAGCAGCTCATCATAAACATGAACTAAGGCTTGACGAGTGACTTCGTCATATTTGCCATCCTGTACCCCAGGAAGTGTCGGTCCACCCGGTGCTAAAGAAATACCTAGGGACATGGTGACTTGCTTGTCCTCAGTTCCGTAAAGCGTTTTCAATCCTTGGTGATGAATATCAAAGGCGAAATCAGGCTTAATATCTGCCCAAAACTCGTAAAAAGCAATGGAATCGCTCGCAAGGAACATGTTTTCTGCCCAGTCTCGATTCATATCAACCGATTTCTGTTCACCTTTTTCATCTAACACGGGTTCACCTGTTTTAGGGTCAAATAAAAAGGTTCTTCTATTATTCATTTCGCTTCCATCTGGATTGTACATCGGAATAAAATACATGGTTAATTCATTCATTAGCGTTTTGTATTTTTCATCTTTTTGCTCAATTAATCTCTCAAGAATTTCGATCTGAGATTCTAATCCATAAGGCTCATCACCATGAATACGCCCCTGAATCCAAATCTTTTTGTCCCCATTACCAATCTTGGCTACATAAAGCTCGCGACCTTGTTGACTTTTTGAATGTTGATAACCACGTTCACTCAGGGTGAACACTTCTAGTTTTCCATTGCTCTTTTCCTCAAACTCTTCAAGGGTCTTGATCATTCCTTGATAATCCATAGAGCTTAATTCATAGATAGGCTGTTTCGTTATGGGGTGAAGCTGTTGATTGGTTTCTGTAGGTGCAGCATAGATATTCCCACCTACTGGAGAGGATAGTAAGACAGCAGTTAACGACAAAGCGAGCAATTTTTTAATCATATGTAGGCCTCCATAATAATTTTACCTGTTAAGTAGAAAGACTAGTTTAATAGGCAATAAAAATATGAATCTTTCTAACCCAAATCCTCCCTTCTATTAAAAATATGCCATAAAAAACTAGTATATAGGTAAAATATAACATAATTTTAAGTAAATTACCATTAATATAAATGTTTATGAATTTATTGAAAAATAAGTAGACACAACCACTGTATATCCCGTTTTACCATCCTGTAACAAAAATCTTACAAGAGTAATGAATATTCCAAGCACCTAAGCCCAAAAAAGCCCATATTATTTAAAGAAAACAATTTACTATGGAAAATGAGGCGAATATTGGTGAATCCTAATCATACGGAAGTTAGCGAAAAGGTCTACAACCCTACAGGCGAAAGGATATTCCCAGGTCTAGGTTTTGGTGCTCCAGGCTTCGGTGTCTATCCAGGTCTAGGTTTTGGTGCTCCAGGCTTCGGTCTATATCCAGGTCTAGGTTTTGGTGCCCCAGGCTTCGGTCTATATCCAGGTCTAGGTTTTGGTGCTCCAGGCTTCGGTTTATATCCAGGTCTAGGTTTTGGTCGCCCCGGTTTCGGATTGTATCCAGGTCTAGGTTTTGGTCGTCCAGGTTTTGGATACCCGTATTATAGAAATCCAGCTTACCCTTACCGTTGTTGTTAAGAAAGAAATAGTTTCAACAGAAAGCCCCTTCTCATTAATGGAAGGGGCAATTGATGATGACTTTCGTCATCAAGAGGTTTAGAAATAAATTGGTTCTTTTTATAAATATAGTATAATGGTCTTGGGTCTATTTTCCTGTAATGAGATGTATCGTGCTAAGAGGGAGAGAATATATGAGAACCAGTATTAAAGCTAGAATGATTGTGATTTTTTCAAGTTTAATCTTGCTGTCCGGTGTACTAACTAGCTTAATATCAATAAATACGTCCATGAAGATTGTAACGGATTCATTGGGTAACCAAGCTTTATCAATTACCCAACAAGCTTTAAAAATAATGGATACAGAGCAATATCTAGGGATTACAGTTGAGTCAGGGGAGACGGATTATTATTATGAGCTGAGAGACAAGCTGAATGAGATTCGAGAAACCAATGGTTTAATCTATTTATATACAATGGGGCGGAAACAAGCGAGTAGTGGTTATGAGTATATCTATATGGTAGACGGTATGCCAAAGGGTTCTGAAGATGTATCTGCTCTAGGGGATGTGGAGAATGAAATACAGGAATATCCACAGATTGTGAAAGCCTTTGAAACAGGAGAGCAACAAGTGGGTGAGATGAGCTATACAGATGAATATGGGGCGTTGATATCATCCTATGTTCCCATTAAATCAAAATCTGGTGAGGTCATCGGTATCCTTGGTGCAGATTTGGATGCCACCCATGTTTATTCTTCTATGCAAGAAAGTAAATTGAAGATCATGATGCTTACCCTATTTATCGTATTGATTAGTATCATTCTTATTTACATAACCACGACATCCATCATAAAACCTCTCCAAAAATTGAGTCAAAGTGTTGAATTCATTGGAAAAGGGGATTTAACCGTTTCGATGGAATCACAGAGAACAGATGAAATAGGAAGACTAACTCATTCCTTTAATCAAATGCTTCAGGATTTAAAAGCGATCATTTCCGCAATCAACCACAGTTCATCTGAATTAAATCATACAACCTCACAACTATTAATAGGCGCCACAGAAACAAAAGTTGCAAGTGGCGAAATGGCGGTGACAATGGAACAAATCGCTGACAATGTGAGTGAACAGCATAAGAGCTTAAGTGAAAGTGCACAAGTTATTCAAGAGATTTCAATGAGTATAAACCATGTTGCGAATAATTCTGCAATTGTATCAGAGCTTTCTGCCAAAACACAGGAGGAAGTTGAACTTGGTAGACAAAAAATTGACAAATTAAATCAACAAATGAATACGATTAGTAGTTCTGTCAATGAATCGTCGAGTTCAATTATGACTCTAAAAAGACATTCTAAAGAAATTGAATCTATTGTGAGCATCATTCAAGAAATTTCTTCTCAAACGAATTTGCTCGCATTGAATGCGGCCATTGAAGCAGCTCGAGCTGGTGAGGCTGGAAAAGGATTTGCCGTTGTGGCTGATGAAGTTCGTAAACTTGCTGAACAATCGGAAGAATCAACGGTTAGGATCAGCGATATAATAGATCAAATCAACAAGGATACTACTCAAACCGTAGAGATCATGGAAGTGGTTTTAACCGACGTAAAAGAGGGAATCCACGCCGTAGGAGAAACTGGAGATGTATTTAGAAACATTTTTGTGGCGATAGAAGAAGTGAATGAGAAGATTCAAGAAGTAACAGCAACATCTGAAGAAATGTCTGCAGCTACGGAGGAGATCACGGCATCCGCACATGAAACAGCAAAAATTGCAGAACAAGCTTCAGCAGATACTAGAAATACGGTTAACATTACTTCGAATCAAGAAGCGTTGATTACCGAAATGTCCATGTTGATTGAAAAGCTTGCAGATATGTCCTCTAATATGAAGGAGCTAACCGAAAAATTTAGATTGTAGTTGGGTTAAGATAAATAAAGAGAATGAACATTTCCATGCACCTAAACCAAAATTCTCAACTAAGAAGTTCGATACGTTTGTAGATAAGAAAGCTGGTAGATAAAAGTCCTAAATTTTCAACTCACTTTACTTAAGTGGGTTTTTATTTTGCAATTCTTAAGGATTTCTTAAGAATATCTGTAGGTTTTTTTAAGATTTGAAAACGATAATGTTCTTATGAAACCTTTTAATAGGAGTGAAATTTATGATGAGTTTAGCAAAGCAGCGCTTCACGTTTTTAAATAAATTTATCGAATCACCGGCGCAAGTGGGGAGTATAACCCCTAGTTCGAAATTTCTTGTAAATAAGATGTTTGAGAATGTTTCATGGGATAAGCTGGACACCATTGTTGAATTGGGTGCTGGAACCGGAGTTTTTACCAACCACATTTTTGAACGTAAAAAAGTTTCAACAAAGGCCGTTATTATTGAAAAGGACACTCAAATGAGGCTGAACTTAGAGAAAAGCTATCCATCCTTAATCTTTGGGCCAGACGCAGAGAGGCTAGATCTATTACTTCATAAACTAAACATTCCCCAAGTGGATTGTATTGTTTCAGGCTTACCGTTTGCTAACTTTCCACTAGAGCTTAGAAAAAATATCATGGAGGCTATCACCAAAAGTCTCAAGCCGGATGGTCTTTTTATTGCATTTCAATACTCTCTACAGATGAAGAGCATGTTAAAACAATACTTCCATCATGTAGAAATCGGCTTAGAGGTGCGTAATCTTCCACCTGCATTTGTTTATACGTGCAAGAAGAAGAAAGAAGGGAGATTAGAATGGATTTAGATGTTATCTTACATGGGGTCGAACATTATGGATATGCTGCTTTATTTTTCTTTTTGTGGTTGGGGATTGTCGGGATGCCAATTCCAGATGAAGTGATTGTCATGAGTGGTGGTTTTATGACATCCACGGGGATATTTGAACCACTACCTGCCTTCATTCTTACGTATGCAGGAGTCGTATCAGGACTTACCATTGGGTACTGCGTAGGAAGAGCCATTGGTTTTCCAGCCATTCAGTATCTGATGCGAAAAAAGAAAATGGGTAAATATATAGAGAAGGCCCATGATCTGATTAAACGCTATGGGGCTTTTTCTTTGGTTCTGAGCTACTTCTTACCTGTTGTTCGTCATGTCGTTCCGTATATTGTAGGAATGAATAAAATGCCATTTTATCAATATGCCCTGTTCTCTTTTTCAACGGGATTCGTTTGGACATTGGCTCTCTTTATCACCGGAATGTATTTTGGTCAATCCATCGAGGTCATTAGCCGTTATATGACTCATATAGGATGGATGGCCATTTCAATTTCGGGGATTACGGCCCTAGTTATTTTTTTGGTAAATAAAATAAAAAAAACGGGTGAACAAGTGGAATGAAAGAAAAAGAAACCATACTCATTATTGATGACGACAAAAATATTCACAAGCTCATTGAAGTTTATCTAAAAAACGAAGGATTTCACCTACTTCAAGCCTTCGACGGAGTAGAAGCATTGGCAATTCTGAGCAGAGAAGATGTTCATCTGATCATTTTGGATATGATGATGCCTAAAATGGACGGGATGGAAACCTGTATGAAAATACGGGAGAACAAGAACATTCCTATTATTTTCTTAACCGCTAAGTCGGAAGACATGGATCTAATAAGGGGGTTGTCTATTGGAGCTGACGATTATATGACGAAGCCTTTTAATCCCTTAGAATTGGTGGCTAGAGTCAAATCTCATCTTCGAAGGTATATGACGCTGCAAGGTCGAGGGGATTCTGGTAACAACAAAGATGAAATAAAAATTGGGGAAATAAGGATTAACGGAAAAACACGTGAGGTAACCGTTGGAGGCAAGGAAGTAAAATTAGCCCGTAGGGAATTTGATATTCTAGAATTGTTTGCCCGAAATAAGGATATTGTCTTTAGTATTCAACAAATATACGAAAAAGTATGGAATGAAGCGTTTCTTGGCTCAGAGAATACGGTGATGGTTCATATTCGAAAACTAAGAGAAAAAATCGAGGAAAATCCCAAAGAGCCCAAATACATTAAAACGGTTTGGGGTGTGGGTTATAAACTGGAATCATACTAAGGAGCAGCCGTACTCATGAGAATTGTAACCAAACTACTCCTGATTATCACTATTTGTTTTTTGCTCTCGTTTTTATTCTTTTATTTATATGCTATTTGGATTTTAACAAAATATCTTGAAGGCGGAATTACCTCGCCTGTAGAACACAACTCCATTATCATTACTGGTTTCTTATTGGCCGTTGGTTTGTTTATCCTTATATTCATCTTCAGTATTCGAAGTAGTATTAAGTATATTGAATACATGGAAGAAAATATTCGAAAGATGGCTGATGAAAACCTTGGTTCTACCATGATCGTGAAAGGAAAAGATGAACTAGCTAGGCTTGCATCAAGTATTAATGGACTGTCCTTAGCGTTAAAGCAAAAAATAGAGGAAGAGCGAGAAGTAGAAAGACTGAAGAATGAACTGATTACCAACATTTCACATGATTTGCGAAGCCCGCTGACCACGATTATAGGATATTTACGTATCCTTAAAGATAAGAGATATGAAAATGAAAAATCTCATGATGAATACGTAGATACAGCCTTCGAAAAGGCTGAGCGATTAAAAAAACTCATGGATGATTTATTTGCTTATACGAAGTTAAATCATAATGAAGTCCAATTACACTTTATAGATATAAATTTGAAAGACATGATGGTGCAATTTATAGATGAAGTGAGTGTACCTGGGGAAAACCAGATTGTCATCAAAAGTGAGTTTCCAGATGGTTCTGTTCCCATTAAAGCTGACCCTAGCCAATTGCTTCGAGTTTTTGAGAATTTAATGAGTAATGCCTTTAAGTATAGCGTAAAACCTGGTACTATCCAAATAAAATTAGAATTGCAAAATGACTTTGCTGTTATTGAGTTTGGAAATCGCGGAAATTCTATTCCAAAAGAGGATCTACCAAGAATATTTGAACGACTATATAAGTTAGATAAATCGAGGTCGGTTGAGGATGACAGTTCGGGTCTCGGTTTAGCGATCTCCAAAAGTATAGTTGAATTACATGATGGGCAGATCTGGGCTGAGTCAACAGATGATTATATTGCATTCAAAATGAAATTGAAATTGTCTTCAAAAAAACACGGAGGTGGTATGTTGTGGGGGCGTGGGGTGTAGGTCAATAGGTGAAGCTACAGTTCGCTTTTCGTATGTTTTTAAACAGGTGGTGGATACTATTACCGTACATAATTCCAAGTAGTTGACGTAAGTACTCAGCATGCCATAGGAGCAAAAAACTTATGCCACATCAAAGATTCCAATCCTCTAACATCAAGCCTCGATATGCCAAAGGTCATATTTCCTTATTTGGAATTAACTCGGCATATCCTCGCCCTCCTTGGGTTGCGGCATGGTGGTCGGTTGTTTTTCCAGGATTCGGGCACCTGTTCTTAGGAAGAACGATTTATGGTTTTATCCTTGTGATTTGGGAACTCGTTGTGAATAGTCAAGCCGATCTAAACATGGGGATTGCCTTATCTTTTCATGGGAAGTTTGAAGAGGCTAAGTCCGTCATAAGCCAAGAATGGGTTCTACTTTATGTGGCTGTCTATTTATTTGCCATATGGGACAGCTACCGTTCTGCGGTTGAACTCAGCAAAGCTCATATTCTGTCCGAAATTGAAGATGCACCGATCTCACCTTCTGATATTAGTTATTTTGACTATACGATCCTGGATAAGAAAAATCCTTTAGTGGGAATGGTCTGGTCAATTCTATCACCTGGGTTGGGGCAACTCTATAGCGGTAGTACGGTTGTTGGTGCCTTTGTTTTGGCTTGGTGGATATTTGTGACTTACAAAGCCCAGGCGATTGGTGCTTGGCTTTATTCATTCCTTGGAGATTTTAACACTGTAACTGTCATTGTGAACTGGCAATGGTTTCTTTTTTTGCCTTCTATGTACGTGTTTTCAATGTATCATGCTTATGCAGCGGTAAATGAAAACAATGCTTTGTACGATATTGAGCAAATACGCTACCTTAGAGTGAGGGCTGAAAACTTGGGACAACTAAACACAACTGAAAACAATACCGTACAAATCATTGCCTCATTTGACCATTCCCCTTTTGTCGAGATGGCGATTCATGATATGGAGACGATGGGAATTCCGGCGCAGAATATCATTGCCTTACCCCTGGAAAATAATGATGCTAAAACCCATATCATTGATTCTATTCATCGGGTCGATGGCAGAAGTATTCTGGACGGAGCTATGGTGGGTGCTTCGATCTTTATGGTTCTTGGAACGATCTATGGATTCGTCTGGAAATGGGGACCCGTCATTTGGGGTCTTCTCGGCTTAATAGGCGGCTTCATATTGGGCTTGATTGTCGAATTATTACTTAATAAAAAGAAACTACAAGTGTTTGCAAGTCGTAAAAGTGAAGTCATTATACAGGTCACATGTGATTCTTCTTTGCAGAACCAGACGATTAATGTTCTTAAAACACGGAGGGCCATTGGTTATTTAATTCTACCTCATGGAGGAACGATGTGAGCGGAACATTTTCTTGAGGACATATCATGCGTTATTTTGAGGGAAAACCGTGTTTTTTAGAGGGAAGTGGACATGTGTTCCGCTATTTTTCGTTTCAGGAGGTTTTTCTTCTGATTTTCGATGGAATAAGGGATGACCCTGTTGCTGTGTAAAAGGAATAAAATCGAATTGAAGGGTGATTTGATCTTCACGGCCGTCGTGGGGGAAGAGGGGAGAAGTGAAGGGACAGAAAGATTAGTCTTAGAAGGAATCCATGCAGATAGAGCTATTGTTGGCGAGCCTTCTCAATTTGATTATGCTATCGGACATCGTGGATTGGAATGGATAGAGATCCATGTTAAGGGAAAGATTGCTCATAGTGGAGTGGCTGAAACAGGGGTCAATGCTATTTCAAAAGCTGCCCAATTCATTGTAGAGTTAGAAAAGGAGCTAGGACCCAAGTTGAAAGAAAGGAATAATCCCTATACAGGACCATCTATTCTGAATTTCGGGAGAATAGATGGTGGCACCCAACCCAGCACCGTTGCGGATCAATGTACCATACAACTTGATCGACGTTATGTTCGAGGGGAATCAGTGGAAGATGTGATTGGGGAAATACAAGCCGTCATCAACCGATTATCCGGGGAAGATGCAAGCTTTCAAGCAACTTGTCGGCCGATGGCTGCTAACCAAATGAATCATCTTTATCATGTACCCATGCTCACAGACCCAAAAGATCCATTAGTTCATGTACTACATAACTCTATTCGAAAGGTTACTTCTCATAACCCCAAAATATCCACTAAAAGAGGATGGACCGATGGAGGACTGATCTCGCACTATGCAAAAATTCCAACCGTGATCTGTGGACCTGGCGACATTGCCTATTCGCACTCAAGGAACGAAAAAATAGAGATCAAACAACTAGAACATGCAGTAAGAATTTACCTACAAACAGCAATTGACTTTTGTCAGTAAGGAGAAGAGAAAAAGACCTTCCGTTGGGAGGGTCTTCTGCATTATTTCTACTAATCTTTATTCAAAGTTTCACTGTATTTTTTAAAATTGTTCAGAATGGCCTGCCAGCCGCCTCTTTGCATGTCAATGGAAATGGTGTTTTCTGTGTCAAAGGATTCAATGATCTTCGTTTGACTACCTTGATCTATAAAAGTAATGGCAACTTTTCTTCCATCCTCAAGAGTGTAAGAAATAAATTCATTTACTCGCACTTCGTCATAGACACCTGTAAAATCAAATCCAACACTTCCATCCTTGGCTTCCATTCTTGTAAGGAATCTACCGCCGACTATTAAGTCGCTTTCGGCATGGGGTGAATGCCATTCGTCTGAAGCAAAATACCAATTCGTAATATGTTGTGGTTCTGTCCAGTATTTCCACACTTTCTCCTTTGGTTGACGAACGATGGTTTCTACCGATAGGGTTACTTTATCACCTGTTTCCATTGAATTACCGCCTCACTCTATTCAATAATGGTATATGGATAATTATACCATTTAATGCGCGGTCTCCATAGTGGGGAAGCCGGAAAAAATCCTTTAGGACATACGGTTCGTTATCTTAGTGGGAACCCTTCTTTTTCAGGGGGAGTCGGACATGGATTCCTCTATTCGTCGCTTCAAGAGGGGTTTCTGCTGGTTTTTGATCAAATAAGAGATCCTACGTCCGGAAGTGCCTTTGATAAGGGACTTTTCAAGGAAATAGTTAAAATGAACGAAACCGACTACCA
>NZ_SDLI01000015.1 GCF_004123195.1 Ammoniphilus sp. CFH 90114 | reverse complement strand
TGTCCAATCCTGTTAGGGGGCTTTAGAGAAAAAGCCCATAATCGCTACTTTTTAACCCTATAGCGGAAATTTTTTCCTCTAATTCACTATATTTTCCTATATAATTTTATATAAGGGAAATTTATTCCCTTAAACTAGGATACCTCCGACTTTCCCACCCCCCACCTTACTTCTCTCGATCATTCTTGTAAAAACGAGGCTAATATCGTTGATATGCCTACAATTGTAAATACAACTCCTCCAAAGCGTGTAGACCATAGATAGAAGGAGGAAGGTTCATCGGCTTGATTTGACTTCCAACTCTCTGTAAGCAACCAAAATACTTGCGGTTTTATGAACATCAGCAATCCTACAAGTAATAAGATGAATCCGAAAAAGGACATACCGGACGATCTCTCCTATCTTCGTTTCCTTCATTCTACCATGAAATAATAAAAGCATCAGGATTCTTTGTAATTATTTTCCATAACAAAAGGAGAAGATAAAGAAAACCGCATAAAGGAGCAAGATAGATGAGAGTGGCTATCTATGGTGCTGGCGTATCGGGATTGGCCTGTGCCTTCGAGTTGGAGCGTCTTGGTTTTGCAGGGGAGATTCATTTATTTGAGGAGAAACATGGGGTTGGTGTAGGTAATCTTTGGATAGAGTTTATCTCGGAACTATTTAACAGGCCTGTGGTAGATATGTTTGCTTATTTAGGGCAGCATCATAACCTATATCTATCTCCATTACATACAATTGAAGGATCTTTCAACTTTGGACCAACGAAGATGGCGAAGTATGACGGATATGTAGGGCACACAGTGGCCAGGGGGAATCACGAATTGTCCATAGAGAAACAAATCTTTAAACTGGTGCGCTCTCCTGTTCACTTTAATAGTCAATATACTCTAAAGGAGCTTCAGTCTGAATATGATATAGTAATCTTGGCTAGTGGGAATCTACACGACGTCCCAAGTGAAATCGGGGTAAGAGTGGATCGCTATGTTCATTTTTATCATGCGATTGTCGAGGGAGAATTTGACCCAAAGCGTGTCAAGATGTGGCTTAATCATCATTATGGTCCCCAGGGGTATGCGTATCTCATTCCCGAGAGTGAAAAATTAGCCATGATTAGTCTTACTACCCCTGTTCAAGAGTTTCAATTAGTGAAGGGGTGGAACCGATTAATAAATGAGGTGTGGGGAGATAAAATCAAGATTAGGAATTTACATGAAGTACGCAATGCTCCGTTAGGTGAGCCTATGGTTCGCCAGTATAAGAACCTATTCTTAATAGGAAATGCAGGGGGCGCCATCCTTCCTGCTATGGGTTTTGGCTTGTTTAGGGCAATCCTCAGTGGATTACTTGCCGCTGATGCGATTGTCAACAACAAGGATTATGAAGCCTTGCTAGTTAAACACAAAAAGGAGTACCAGTGGTCGTTAGCCCTTCGAAATATGTTGGAGATGCTGGACAATGAACAGTTCGATCAAGTCGTAGATGGAATGGATTCTCTTATGGGCCGCTATATGCTTAATGCTGGGAGTGTTAATTTTTTGAGAGTAGCAGGTAGACTTCTGGCCACTTTTACCAGGCAAACCAAGAAGTCCTTTCCTGTGACGGGAACCCTTCTTGAATTTGAGGGAAGAACTGTCGAAGAGAATCAGCATAGATGAATGAATAAACAGGCGAAATGGGCCTGTTTTTTTTATTGCTGCGATTAGCGGTTTTACTTGTTCGAAAGCTCTAATTATATGTATGAACCCCCTTTTTCTTAATACTGGGTACACATAAAATTAACACGTTGCTAAAACCAACTATGGTAAATTTAGACTATGTAGTTACAAAGTCCCTTCCCTATTAAATTGATCCTTTATTAATTATGGAGGTATAAAAGATGAATAAGGTTAAGTTTTCGGTTGGAAGGAAGTTGTTTCTAGCTTTTTTCTCCATATTATTGTTCATGGGTTCACTAGGTGGTTTATCCATCAACAGAATGGACTTTATGAATAGTAAGACGGAGCTCATTACCACGAGCTGGATGCCCGGAGTAGGGTCTATTAATAATATTAATTATTTGACTGAGAAGATCTTAACACTCACTTTAAGACATGTATTAATTCATGATGATAGTCAGATGGGGGCCATAGAGGAAGAACGTGAAAATCTAGTAAAAGAAATCCAAAAGCAAATGGATGTTTATCAAGAAACAATCTATCTTGAGGAGGATCAAAAGAATTTTGATCAACTAAGAGCGATATGGAACGAGTATCTACTGCTTAATTCGCAAACGATAGACCTAAGCAAAAAGGGACAGTTTGAAGAGGCAACAAGATTAATCAATACGGGCCTATCCGTTTTTAATGCTATGCAGCAACCTCTTGATAAACTGGTTGAGATTAACCATGACGGAGCGATTGCCGCGGGTGAAGATGCAAAGGTAGCTTATCAAGCAAGTAGTTATATCATTTTGGTATTATTCCTAGTATCCTTGGGTATTGCGATCTTCCTTATTGTGTTTCTATCACGTCAGATTGCACAGCCCCTGAGAAAAGTGACGGACTCTCTTAAGTCTGTTTCAATGGGAGATCTGACGGTTGTGGATGTTCAGGTCAAAAACCGAGATGAAATAGGAGAGTTAGCGGAATCCTTTAATGTGATGAAGAATAACTTGCATCAGTTGGTCTATCAGGTCGGACTGCACGCGGAACAAGTGGCGGCATCCTCTGAAGAATTAACAGCAAGTGCTGAACAAACAAGCAAAGCGACAGAGCAAATTTCATTGACGATGGAAGAGGTTGCTGCGGGCTCAGAGCAGCAGGCTTCAACTGTAGGTCAAACATCCCAATCGGTGAACGCAATGGCTAAGGCTACTTTGCAAATTGCAGCTAGTTCAAGTCAGGTTACGGCAACATCTGTTCAAGCCTCACAATTAGCACAAGAAGGGAATCGAGCTGTTCAAACCACAAGTAAACAGATGAACTCGATTCACTATACCGTAACGGACTTGGCAGGCGTAATTAAGGACCTTGGAACAAGATCAAATGAGATTGGAGCTATCGTTCAAGTCATTACCGAAATTGCTTCACAAACGAATCTATTAGCTTTAAATGCCGCAATTGAAGCAGCGCGTGCAGGGGAGAATGGTCGAGGTTTTGCTGTCGTAGCGGATGAAGTAAGGAAATTAGCGGAGCAATCAGCAGGTTCCGCTCAACAAATTGCTCAACTCATTCAATTCGTTCAACAGCAAACCGATAGAGCTGTTGACTTTATGGATAATGTAAAATTAGAGGTAACAGAAGGTATACAGATTGTTCAACAAGCAGGCACTGCCTTCGAACAGATTAGGCAATCGGTAGAGGGAGTAACGGATCAAATAAAGGATGTATCTAATGAGGCTCAGCAGATGAAGGGCACGGTAGAGGAGGTTGTTCAAGCTATTGAAGTGATAGGGGAAGTAGCTAAGGAAACCGCTGCCGGGACGCAAAATGTATCAGCCGCGACAGAAGAGCAACTAGCCTCGATGGAAGAAATCTCTTCTTCTGCCCTTGCCTTATCGAACCTGTCTGAAGAGCTGCAAAATTTAATCTCAAAGTTTAAAGTGTAAGCTAATGTGGAGGAGAGCTGTTGGGGTTCTCCTTTTTTAGTTTGTCAGCTTCCATTGAACGTTACTAACCGTTCCTCTTAGAATTATTGTATACTAAAATTAACTATACTGATCCTAGGAGTCATTTAGAAATGAACACATCGAACCATGAGAGCTTGGAGAAGGCAGCCGAGTCTATTTTAACACTGATCAGTAAGTTTATTGGAGTGAATACGTTCCTTGTTGCGACGAATGATACAGAAACAAGCTACATCATGAAGGCTTTTAACCGAGAGAAACCTCTTATTGAAGAGGGGGCTTCTCTCCCCTTTGCAGAGGCATATTGAAGACACGTTTTCTCAAGAGGCCGTGAGCCTCTAGTTATTAACGATGCAGCCGTTCATCCGATGACTTGTGATATGGCCATTACGAAGGAGTTAGGCTTAAGAGCATTCTTAGGTGTACCAATCTTCTTGAAAAATGGAACGATATTTGGAAACTTATGCGCCATGGATCAACAACCCTACTCTTTTTCCCATGAACATACGACATTGCTTCAAACCATGGCTACTTTTCTTTCTTATGTCATAGAATTAGAGAATTCCGTTATCTACGAGTCGTTGTTCGAGCATACCCTAGATGCGTCTTATCTAATAGATTTAGAAGGAAGGTTTACAACAGTCAATCCTGCTACCATAGCTTTAACGGGTTATGAGGAGCGAGAGTTGCTGAATATGTCTTTTGCTCCGATTATTGCCCCCGAGGATGTAGAGAGGGTCATAAATATATTTGATAAGGTGAAGCAGGGGGAATCCCATAAATTCGAAGCGAGGATTGAAAAAAAGGATGGAGAATTACTAGACTTAAATCTATCGGCGGTTCCTGCTGTTATTGGAAACCAGATAAAGGGCGTCATTGGTATAGCCAAAGATATAACGGAACGCAAGAGGGCGGAGAGAGAGCTCATCCAGTCTAGAGAGGAAGCGATTAAAGCGAACCAAGCGAAGTCCGAATTTCTTGCACGTATGAGTCATGAGTTACGAACCCCGATGAATGCGATCTTAGGCTTTGCCCAACTGCTAGAGATGGGAAACTTAACCTCTTCACAACGAGAAGATGTGTTGGAGATTCGTAAAGCTGGACATCATCTCTTAAATCTAATGAACGAGGTCCTTGATTTAGCAAGAATCGAGTCAGGAAAAATATCGTTGTCACTCGAACCTGTAGAACTTGCCCCTCTAGTTGAGGATTGCTTAGCATTATTGCAGCCTTTAGCAGAAGAACGGAACATTCGACTCTCCTTTCATGCAGAGAAGCACCCTCAGAAATTTGTTCAAGCGGATCGCACACGCTTGAAGCAGGTCATACTTAATCTGATTTCGAATGCGATTCGATATAATGTAGTGAACGGTATTGTTGAATTATCCTATCAACTGAACGGAATAGATCAGATAAGATTCAATGTAATGGACAAGGGGGTGGGAATACCAGATTCCGAGTTAGACTCGATATTTGAGCCCTTTTACCGTATCCAACCTAGCATATCTATTGAAGGAACAGGGGTGGGGCTGACGATAACGAAGCAGTTGGTACAATTAATGGGTGGTAAAATAGGGGTCCGTAGTAAGGTAGGAGAAGGAAGTCTGTTTTGGATTGAACTAAAGAAGGCAGAGAGCCCGTTCCAAACGAGTAGGGAGGCGCTTCATGAATCGATAGTTCAACCAGAGGTGGAAGGTTTCTTTACGATCCTTTACATTGAAGATAATGTAGCTAATGTCACTTTAGTAAAGCGAATCTTAGCGGATTACTCCCATTTTAGCTTAGTCTCGGCCCAGGAGGCAGTAACAGGAATCAACATGGCTGTGGAGAATCCTCCAGATCTTATTTTACTTGATCTTCATTTACCGGGGATGGATGGATTTGAGGCCTTACAACGCCTTCGTACGGTTCCTTCCACTCGAGAAATCCCTATTGTAGCGGTCAGCGCTAATGCCATGCCGAAGGATATTCAAGACGCGTTAAATCGGGGGTTTGAGCACTATATTACCAAGCCACTGGATGTTCCAGCATTTATAAAAACGATTACCCATCTCTTAAAGTCTAAGTCGAATACAGGCAGGGTACACCAATGGATGAACTGAAGATTGTCATTGCTGATGACGATGAGCTATCTCGGAGAATTGTTCGTCGTTTCCTAGAGACCATCCCAAATACAACACTTGTAGGAGAAGTGACGAATGGGGAGGAGCTTATGGAGCAAGTGCTGGTAGAGGAACCGAATCTAGTTCTTCTCGATATTACCATGCCTAAGCTTAGTGGCCTTGATGCGATTAGGGAATGTTTGAAGGTCTTGCCGCAATTAAAGATGATCTTTATCACAGGTCATGATCAGTATGCGGCAGAAGCTTTTAATTTGTCTGCAGTAGATTACGTGGTAAAACCGGTCGAGAGGCAGCGCTTATTTGTAGCTATAGAAAAAGCAAGACAACTTATTAAGGCACAGCAGGAAGATCGTTGGAAGGAATTTTATAACCGAAATGATATCATAAAAAAATTAATTATCCGCTCCGAACGGTCGATCTACTTTGTACCTATGAAAGAGGTACTCTTTATTGAGAAAATTGGACGGAAATCTTGGATTCACACTCACCTAAGGATGTATGAGAGCAATGAAACGCTCGGTACGCTATTTAAACGATTGGATTCTACCTTTTTTCAATCTCATCGCTCGTTTCTTATTAATCTAGAACATATTCATAGTATTAAACCGTCGGGAGAAACCTATATGGTGCATTTTCAGGACTATGAGAAGCCTGCGTTTATATCGAAGAGTAAGATGAACTTGATGTTGGAATTTATCGAACAGCATGCGCAATTACCAAGAGAAGACTAAATCTAGCTGCTGATCAACAGTTGATTGGGAGAGTTTCTGCTTCAAGGTAGCTAATCTGGAATGTAAGTAGATGGAGTAAGCCCTATTGTCCAAAAGGATGATAGGGTTTTATGTTTCTAAGGCAACGTATGAAAATAAGTTTTAATTATAAAAGTTTTTATAGTAGAATATGTGGGATATGGAGGTTGTATTAGAATGAATATCAAACTTCGAACCTACGTTGCCGCTTTATTTGCGGTGGTCATTTTCGCTTTAACAACTGTCTTGAGTTTTTCGATCGGTAAACAGTCTAGCGAAAAAGTGAAAAGGGAAATAGGGAACACGTTATCTGCAACGGCCTATCAGATGGCGGACAAACTAGATTTCTTTATGTGGTCTAGAGCGGGAGAAATTGACGTGCTAAGTCAATTAAAAGATATTAAAGATCCTAGTGACATACAAACCGTCCAGGAGCTGCTGGACCAACTCCAGGAGAGTTTTCCTGTATTTTCTTGGGTGGGATTTACAGATGTCAATGGAAAGGTACTGGCGGCTACCGGTCAGATTCTAGAAGGAGCGGATATTTCTAAACGACCAGTCTTTCAGGAAGGGATTAAAGGAAGGTTTATTGGGGATGTACATGAGGCCGTTCTTCTAGCTAAGTTGCTGCCGAACCCGAGTGGCGGACCTTTAGAGTTTGTGGATATCAGTAAAGTAGTCGTTGGCGAAAATGGAAAGCTTGTTGGAGTGTTGGCTGCGCATCTGAGCTGGGAGTGGTCGCGCCAGGTTCAAAAAGATATCTTGAAGCCATTACGAGATGAAATGGTTCATGCGGAGATTTTCGTGGTTAGTAAAAGAGATAATACGATTATTTTAGGGCCGGAGAATATGATTGGCAAACCATTGCATTTAGATAGTGTTCAACTTGCACAAAAAGGGCAGAATCACTGGTTATTGGAGACATGGCCTGATGGAAAGAAGTATCTTACCGGCTTCGCATTTGGCGGCGGTTATCAGAACTATCCTGGGCTAGGCTGGTCAACGGTCGTTCGAATTCCGGAAGAGACAGCCTTCTTGCCGGTTAAGGAGTTGCAGGAATTTATCCTTTTAATTGGAGTGGTGTGTTCTCTCCTCTTTGCTTTCATTGGCTGGTATGTTGCAGGTTTCATAACGAAACCATTACAACATATTACGCATACGGCAAACCGATTGCGGGCGGGGGAAAAAGTAGAGATTCCTTATTATAGGGGAATCAAGGATATTGAAATCCTCTCTTTGTCTCTCCGGGAATTAGTAGATTCACTGGTGCGTACCGTATCTGACTTAGGGCGAATGGAAAATTTAGCTCATCATGATAATTTGACGGGACTTCCTAATCGTATTGCTTTGGATGCCTTTTTAGATGAGTCGATGAAAAAAGCGGAGGGACAAGGACAAACGCTAAGCTTTTTATATCTTGATTTGGATGGGTTTAAACAAGTCAATGATACATACGGGCATCATACGGGGGATATACTTTTGCAGGAAGTGGCCAAAAGATTGAAAGGTTGCATCCGTGGAGATGAGGGAGTATTCCGACTTGGCGGAGATGAATTCCTAGTGGTTATTTTCACAGCAACCGATCATCATGTAGAAGGGGCAACCATTGTAGCTGAAAAGATGATTACGAGCTTAAACCAACCATTCTACCTAGGAGAAAAGCGTATTCAGGTGGGGTGCAGTATTGGAGGATCCGTATGGCCTCATGATGATAGAGAGCCTATAGCTGTCGTTCGATATGCAGATGAGGCGTTGTACACTTCAAAACGAACGGGTAAAAATAAAGTAACTTTTCATTAGAAAAGGTAAAGAAAAGGCTTGTCCTCGACAAGCCTTTTCTTATATAGTGCCCAATACGCTTTATCGCATTGGAAATAACATCTTAGTCTCAGTTCCCTCTTTGGAGCTTTCAATTGACATTGTACCGTTATGAGCTTCGACGATCCTGCGAGCAATGCTTAAACCTAATCCAATAGAATTTTCTTTCGTTGTGAAGAAAGGGGTTCCTACTTTTTCAATGATATCTCATATTAAACAAATTATATAAAGTGGTAATTTTAGAAGGAACGATGGGAACGGTGGAGTGGTTGGGCAGCTTGGTAGGGGCTTGCCCTTACCTAAGTAAACTATGGTAAGATGGAGAGGTTAGTTAAAAAGTGGAGAGAAGGGTAACGTAAATGAATGCCAACCGACTTATTCCCTTGTTAAGTTTTATTATCTTCTTTTCAGTTATGAATGGAACAATGTTTAATGTCGCGATTCCTGCCATAGCCGAACAGTTTCAATTGCTTCCATCAGAGGTCAGCTGGGTCGTAGCCGGGTATATTGTGTTTTTTGCTATTGGGTCGGTAACCTATGGAAAGTTAGCGGATATTTATCCAGTGAAAGATCTCATTACGACCGGATTGATTCTTTTTAATGTAGGATCTTTGCTTGGTTTCTTGTCTCAATGGTATGGGATGCTTATTGTGGCTCGCCTGATCCAGGCGACGGGCGCAGCCTCTATTCCCGCTCTTGGCATGATTACAGCTACACGTTACTTTCCGCCAGAATCCAGAGGGAAGGTTCTCGGTGTTATTGCTTCTACCGTGGCGTTTGCATCAGGAGTTGGACCCATCGTAGGTGGATTCATTACGGGGGCTATGCATTGGCGTTATTTATTCTTGCTTTCCCTAATCTCTCTAGTTGCAATTTCGTTCCTACGCAAGCAACTCCCAGACGAAGAGAGAAACAAGCAGGCCCACTTCGATAAACTCGGGGCCGTTTACTTAAGTTTAGGTGTTACAGGGATTCTGCTGTATTTTTCTCAGCTTAGCTGGCCTTATCTGTTTCTTGGTGTAGTATTCATCTGTTTATTTATCTTACACATCCGACGAGCCAAGGATCCATTCATTAATGCTTCCCTTTTTCTTAATAGATCTTATCGGAACGGATTAATCACTGGCTTCTTGACCGTTGGGACGGTGTTTGGCATGATGTTCCTCATTCCCATTATGCTGCAGGAAGTTAATGGATTGGAAAGTGCTAAGATTGGGCTTACCATGTTTCCAGGGGCCATGAGTGCTGCTGTTTTCGGGACAATCAGCGGCCGGTTAGCGGACCGAATTGGGAGCGTCCCTATTGTGAAGGCGGGTATTGGAATCTTAATGATCGGATATTTATTGTTATCCACTTTCGCTGGTTCACATCAATGGGTGATGGCTGCGATCTTAGTCATTTGTTATCTTGGATTTTCGGGAATCCAATCGTCGTTAGCGAACACCGTTTCTCATACGCTTAGCCGAGAACAAATTGGAGTAGGGATGGGAATGTACAATCTCGTTTTCTTTATGTCGGGAGCATTCGGTTCGACGATTGTAGGGAAGATCCTCGATTTCTCAAGTGCAGGTTCAAGCTGGAACCCTTGGGCCGTTTCACACCAAGGGGCTGTCTATAGTAATATTTTTTTGTTGTTCCTTGTCATTATTGTAATTAGTTTCGCTGTTTTTTTTGTTACTTTTTCCGTTCAGAGACGTATCGTTTCTGAGGCAAAGTAAAAATACAACTTATAGAGTAATAGCCCTGAGTATATCAATTCAAGGGCTATTTTTTTCTTCCTGCAGAACTGTCAAGAAAAATTTTATTGCAGGTGGATAATACCTTCTTTGCCCTGTCTAAATTTGTATTATTTTTGAAATGATTTGATTTCATATATATTCCTTCTCAAACTTCTAGTAGAATCAAGCCATTGAAGGATAAAGAGGAGCTGAGTCCAATGGACTATATTATTTATGTCTGGCTTGTGGTCATGATTAGCGTAGTCTCTACCGTATGGATGAGTTACATATTGAAAGATAAAAAAATAAATTTGTTTGAGTTAATGGGAAGAATCCCTTGGCTGCTAACTGGGGTTCTTCTTCTTCTTCTTCTGGCCGGAGGATGGTCCTATGCTCGGGTGCCGCAGATAAAGCGCTGTATCAAGCGAAACAGGAAGGACGTAATTGTGTTCGGACTTATGATGTGGGTAGGCTAATTTCAAAAGAGTAACCTAGGCGAGGGAGTCCCCTTGTCTTTTTGCTTTTTCCGCTAACCGCAGGGTACCTAAAAAAGTTAGTACTTAGAATCAACTTGAAAACCCATTACAATAAACATAACAAATCACTAGAAAGTGAGTGTTTGATTATGAAGTTTACACTTTATCTTTTAAAGCTTATCTTACGCGTATTGTTTCGAGTACAGGTGCGTGGTTTGGAGAAGCTGGATTTCTCTAAACCGCTTATCTTGATGCCTAATCATATTTCCTTGTTAGATGCTGTGTTTTTAGCTTTGTATCTACCGTCACAGGTTACGTTTGTAGCGAATACGGGTATTGCTAAACGGTTTTCTTTTATTATGAAGTTTCGATCGCATATCACGATTGACCCTCTAAACCCTTATTCGATCCGAAAGATGGTAAGAGTGGTCAAGGAAGGAAAGCCTCTTGTGCTGTTTCCCGAAGGGAGAATTAATACGACAAGTGGCAGCAGCTTAATGAAAATCTATAGTGGTATGGGTTATCTAGCACTCAAAACGAGCGCTCAAGTTTATCCGGTTGTGATTCAAGGTTTAGAGCGGTCAAGGTGGTCCTACCTTGGGGAGAAGAATAAAACGGTCTGGTTCCCTCGAGTAGGCATTATCATTGGCACCCCTTTTACCATTGAGCGTAATGAACAAGAAATGATGAGGGTACAAAAGAAGCAGGCGACAGATAAGGTATATCGTGTATTGCAGAATGCTATTTTTGAAAGTCGGGTGAAACAAGATGTGAACCTGTATCAAGAGGTTTTAAGTGCGGCAAGGGACCATGGGTGGAAACGGGTGATTGCTGGTGATATCACCTCATCTGTTACGTACCAAAAACTGCTTCTAGGAAGTACGGTACTCAGTTTAAAACTGAGAGATTCTGTACACGCTCAAACCACAGTAGGGGTTCTTCTTCCAAGTTCCATCGGTCATCTTGTTACATTGCTAGGCTTATGTCGGCTTGGGGTACGTCCAGCGATCCTGAACTTTTCTCAAGGAACCCAGACGATACAGGACTGTTGTGCTACCGCTGAGATTCGGAATGTTCTCACCTCACGTGTTTTTATTGAGAAAGGCGGCTTGCAAGAGGTGGTTGAAGGGTTGCTGCATATGGGGATTGAGATGGTTTATCTTGAAGACCTGAAGAGTCAAATCACGATGCGGGATAAACTTATAGGACTCATGACGTACAAAGCAGTAGGTAAGGTGAATAACAAGGAAGTGATTCTCTTTACTTCGGGTAGTGAAAGTAAACCGAAAGGCGTGGTATTAAGTCATGATCAGATTTATGCCAATGTCCAACAAGTGCTCTGTTCGATTGATGTGACCTCGAAGGATAAAATTTTTAATGCGTTACCTATGTTTCATAGTTTTGGGTTGACTGCCGGAACGTTCTTACCCATTCTTGCAGGTGTTCCCACTTACTTGTATCCGAGTCCTCTGCATTATAAAGCCATCCCTGAGCTGTGTTATGAGCAGAATGCTACGATCCTGTTTGGAACATCGACCTTCTTAGCGGGGTATGGACGCATGGCTCACCCTTATGACTTTTATTCGCTGCGCTATGTATTTGCTGGGGCCGAGAAGCTAAAAGAAGAAGTGCGTCAACTATGGTTAGAAAAGTTCGGCGTTCGCATATTTGAAGGATATGGAGCTACAGAGACATCTCCCATTCTTTCATTGAATACACCATTGGCGATTAAAAGAGGTACTGTAGGTCGTCTTGTTCCAGGAATCCGAGCTAAACTGGTGCCGGTGGAGGGCATTGGTCAAGGTGGACGTTTGCTTGTTCAGGGTCTAAATGTGATGAGAGGTTATTTGATTTCTGGAAAGGGATTCGTGCCCGCTGACGATTGGTATGATACCGGTGATGTGGTCTCCATTGATTCCGAAGGGTATCTGCAAATTCAAGCCAGAATGAAGCGGTTCGCTAAAGTGGGAGGAGAGATGGTCTCTCTTCAGTCTGTTGAGGATCTAGCAAGCCGTGCGTTCGGTCATCCGCAAGTAGCTGCTATATCGGTTCCTGATGCGCGAAAAGGAGAGAGAATCCTTTTATATACTGAGCAACCTCAAGATCAATTGGAATCCATTCGTCATTTGATACGAGAACAAGGTTTTTCTCCTTTGCTCTGTCCATATCGGATAGAAGCGGTGGAAAAGATTCCGTTACTTGGCAGTGGAAAAACCGATTACGTTACTCTACAACAATGGGGCAACAGTAGGAAAGAAGGGATATCATATGAAGGATAAGCGATATCAATCATTACAGATTCTAAACATTGCCCAGATGCTCAGTGCTTTTGCTGATAATGCCATTTTCTTTGTTATACTCGGGTTACTCGCTTCAAAGGGATTCTCCGATCCTGAAGGGGAAATGGTCATGGTGCAAGCAGGTTTCCTGTTAGCGTACGTGCTCTTAGCTCCGTTTGTTGGCACCTTTGCTGATAAGCATCGAAAGTCTCATGTTTTGGTGGTCGGAAATTTGATTAAAGCGGCAGGGGTAGGGTTATTGTTCTCTGGGATATCCCCTGCTGTCTCCTACGCTCTGATTGGGCTAGGGGCAGTCGTCTATTCCCCGGCGAAGTACGGTGTGCTAGTCGAGATTTGCAAGGATGCGATTCAGATGTTAATGAAGGCCAACGCTAAGCTAGAGTCTTCTACGATAGCTGCCATTTTGCTTGGGACATTAGCTGGAGGGTTCCTAGCCACTTTCTCCCCGTCGATGGGTATGTTGGTATGTATGGCGCTTTATGTGATTTCCATTGCTTTAGCTCCGTTCATCATCTGCGATGAAGGAAATTCGAAACTTCGTTATGGATCGTCGGCTCGCGAATTTCTTCGAGAGGTCCGATGGATGATGTCTCGACCTACCTTGCGATTTTCGTTGTTTGGGACGAGTGCATTCTGGATGACCTCCGCCGTCCTGCGCATTGCTTTTCTCATGTGGTTGTCACAGTACCTCCAAGTAACGGACCCTTTTCAACAATCGATGGTGGTGGGGATTACCGGTGTTGGCATTGTCATTGGGGCCATCCTCGCTCCGAAACTTGTTCCCATTGCTAAATTCCATCAGTCTTATCTTTTTGGCTTTCTCATGGTTGTTGTCATTGTACTTGCGGTCATTCCGATCCATGTCTACCTGACAGCGGTTTTGTTATTATTGGTTGGGGTGTTTGGGGCCGTCTTTATTATTCCTATGAATACGATTGTACAGGATGAAGGGAAGCGCATGGTAGGCTCTGGGAAAACGATAGCGATTCAAAACTTCTGCGAAAATATTTTGATGCTTAGTGGAATCGGGATTTTTCAGTATCTTCTTTCCGTAGGACTGGATGTGCAAATTGCGATTTTAATCATAGGCGCGATCTTGGGAGGATTCGTGGTCTATATTCGATCTTTGGTTTCTCAGTTCAATGGAGAGATTCATGACCAAGAAATGAGGTCCGTTTCATCAAGATGAGTGGATGTGTTGGTAGAGGGTACAGATGTACCCTTTTTTCTATGTCATCAGGAGGTCTGGACTAGGCTTGTATTCCATTATTTGTATTTCTTTTGTCTCATAAGTAACAAAACCCCCTGGTAATTAATACCTTATATTCAAAATAAAGACTAGTTCGTTATCCTGATTTAGTTGATAGATATATTATTTTGAATAATAGTTTTGTATAATCAGACTTGTCTAAATTAAAAGATACAAACAAAGAGGAGGAAGTAACATGAAGAAATTCTATAAAATATTAGGAGCGGGTTTACTTGCGGCATCTCTTGTGGCAACCAGTGCATTCGCCAATCCTCTAACTCCTGGTGGGCCTTCAACGGAAGGGCGCACGAGCATGGAGAGCATTGTTACATACTCCGATATGATTAAGATTTTGGAAGACATTGAACATACCAGCAAGGGCCAAGTCGATGTGTTTACCCTTGACGATTATGGGGTAAGTGAACAAGGACGTGACTTTTATGTTGCAAAAGTGGGGAACGGTCCGAAAAAAATCTGGATCCAAGCCCAAATCCACGGAGATGAAAAATTGGTTACGGAGGCCACTCTTCAACTCTTAAAGTCCCTTGGTACGAATAAAGGGGATACGGAGACTCAAAAGATCCTCGATGAGTTGACGCTGTATGTGATTCCAATGTATAACCCGGATGGAGCAGAGATGAATAATCGCAGAACCTTGCTGCATGAGAATGGGGAGTCTACAGGGAAGTGGGTTGACCTAAATCGAGATTGGGCGGAGGACAAATTGGAAGCCGATGAATCGATGGCCTTCTATAAGTACTGGGTTGATGTAAAACCTGACTTCATGGTGGATCTACACCATCAAGGATTTAAGACAGTGCCTGGAACGAACGAATCCACTTCGTTCTCCTTAGGGATCTCACTTGCCCCGGACGGTCCTACTCTTCCATACTTGGATGGTAAGTACGAGGACAAATCTTACAATGAGATTACTCGTTCGGCTCAGGCCTATGTCTATGATGCTTTGAAGGATCTTGGGTACACCCACATTGATCGTTATACTGTGAACAATGGTAAATACGAGATTGATATTCATGGAGGAGTAACGTCAGCCATGATGTTGGGTCTTAACTATCAAGGCTTGAATCCGGAAGGCCATTCGAATCCAGCCATCTTCTTTGAAACCAAAGGGAATACACGTGAAGGCAGTTTGGGACAGCGTTCCAATGGGTATTTAACAAAACAAAACTACCTAGGCTTGCGTGCTGTATTGTTCGGCTTGGCTTCTGGTGAAATCTTGGAGACGGATCCAGAAAAATGGAATGATATTCCTGTGGGAGAGATCGAAGGATACCTCACAGATACCGGGATCGTCCCAAAAAACTAGACATAATAAAAAACTCCTTAACTGCCTTATTGTGAGTTAAGGAGTTTTTTTATTGGTTTTACAAAAGCTTTACAAAAAATGAATATTACATAGATTGATAGAATTCGACATTGGAATTAAAATAGTGAAACGATAAAACCTTACTAGAAAGGGACCGAATTTGAATTGCCCATGACTACTATAATGTCAAAAATTAAGGAAAGTATGATGACTCTTCGTGCTAAGATTAACCTTTATTTTAGTCTATTATTTATCTTGGTTGCATTGATTATCTTTTTGGTAAATGGTATGACTAATTATTTATTTGGATCCATTTTCCTACTGGTTATAGGTCTGATCCAAACCAGAGTATTTTTACAATGTGATGTCCTATCGCGAATTACTCAGCTTGACCGTACAATTCAACAGATTAAGACGACGAAAGATTTGTCCATTCGTGCGGATGTTAAACAAAATGATGAAATTTCCTCATTAACCTCGGATTTTAATTTATTAATAGGTACACTTGAACAACTACATGAAGAAAAAACACAGGTTGCCCATTTTGATTCCATTACCCATCTTCCTAACCGAAAAAAGTTCTATCAAGATTTAGAGCAGCAAATTCAAGAGGTTTCCATCTCATCAGAGTGTGTTGGTGTGGCTTTAATGGATCTGGATCGATTTAAAGTGATCAATGAAACCTTAGGGCCGGCAATGGGGGATCAGTTGTTAGAGCAAGTGGCCCGTCGTTTGGATCTTCTCCTTGAGGATTATGGTATTCCACTGTACCGAATTGGCGGTGATGAGTTTATCTTCATTTTGTCTAAGCGTACCGAGAAGGAGATGGTTGAAGTATTGGATCAGATCCTTGAAGCATTCCAACAGCATTTTCTAATTCAAGGCCAACCTTACTCCATTACAACCAGTATCGGCGTAAGTATATATCCGAGGGATGGGAATCGAATTCAGGATATCTTAAAGAATGCAGACCTTGCCATGTATCAAGTCAAAGGGCATGGGAAGAAAGGCTATCTTTTTTATACGGAAGATTTACAAAGAACCCAAAATCGTAAGTTTCAGCTTGAACAGGAGCTAGCCAAAGCGTTAGAACAAGGAGAGTTCCATATTGTCTATCAGCCAAAAGTGAACGCAAGGACCGAAACGGTGATAGGAATGGAGGCTCTCCTGCGTTGGAAGCATAACCAATTAGGGTATATATCTCCAGCAGAGTTTATCCCTATTGCAGAGGAAATCGGACTCATTGTGGAGATGGGGAAGTGGGTGTTGCGTAAAGCGTGTGAACAAAATCAGGCTTGGATCCGCCAAGGACTCCCACCTTTAGTTGTTTCGGTTAACTTATCAACGGCCCAGTTCCATGAAACAGACTTTGTAGACCAAGTTGTCCATATATTACAGAATACGGGAATGAATCCTGAGTATCTAGAGTTAGAGATTACAGAAAGTCTAGCCATGAGAGATATTAAGCAGTGTATTCAAATATTAGAGGATTTAAAGAAACTAGGAATCCATATTTCGATGGATGACTTCGGAACTGGTTATAGTTCTTTACGATATTTACAGCAACTCCCCATTGACACATTGAAGATTGATAAATCTTTCATTGACGCTATTGGGACAGAAGACAAAAAAGAATTGATTGTAACCACGATCATCGCTATGGCCAATATCTTGAAAATTAAAGTCATCGCAGAAGGGGTTGAAGAGCGCCATCAAGTAACTGAATTACTGAATCTGCAATGTGAGCAAATGCAAGGATATTACTTCAGCAAACCCTTATCCCCCGGAGATTTTCAATTGTTTCGGCATAATAGAAACAACAACCTTCATCTACGAGAATATACGGAAAATATAGTTTAATGTAATAGAGGAGAGAGAAGGGAATTCGATGGTTCAAATCAAGGGCTTGAACGTAATGAAGCAAAGTTTAAGATGGAATCAATTAGGGCTTCGATTGTTTCGTTTATTACAAAAACAGCCAGTAGGAATCTTGTACTTTGATGTTATAGGCTATCGGATGGAGAGTCAAGTTTGGGTGAGAGAACACCATAGTGAAGTTCTCTCCCTATTGGGGAGCATTCTCCCAACCTGGAAAGGGAACCATGCAGAGGGTGTGATCGATTATGTAATGATCAGTGAAGGGGTATTCCTTTTCATCGCCATTCCCCCTCAGTGGGCCTCCGAGAAAAAAGATAAGCTAGAGTCTTATGCAATACAGCTAGATGATGAAATCCGTCATTGTTGTGTGCTAAGTGAAGAAACCAATAGGTTTTTAGAAATTCATTATGGGGTAAGTTGGCTTGACGGAGTAGAGAGTGTGAATGCGGTTCAGCCACTTTATGGTTCCTTGAATCGGGCCTACTTAGAGGCTTACCATAAACGGGATAATGAATGTAAAGAAATTAAGGGGCGTTTGTTCCATTTGCTTTCTGGTGGGGATCTTCGACCACAATATCAGCCTATCTATTCTCTCAAGTCAGCTTCGTTGGTTGGTTATGAGGCGACCCTTGAAGGATCGTCAGAAGAAACTTCGAATGAAAAGGTATTAGCTTACGCTGTTAAAACGGGGAAGTTGGCAGATTTACACAAACGAGCCATACACGATGCACTCGTGAAGTATAAAGAGTCTGGATGTTTATCGAAGTTGTTTGTTAATGTGGACGAACGGATTCTGAAGGATCCAAACGCTCTCCCGATCTACCTGGTCAATAAAATGAAGGAAGTAGATGTTGATCCCAGGAGGTTGGTAATTGAGATCAAATTCGACCGAGCTTCTGAACAAGATCTACAGATAATACAAACCTCCATACAACTTCTTAAACGACAAGGTATGGCAATTGCCCTGGATCAGGTCCAATATAACTTACTGGATTGGAAGCGAATTGAACTTTTACAACCAGAGTATATCAAAATCCATAAGAATCTAATAAAAGAGGTTCAGTTAGATTGGATGAAAGAAGAGCAGCTTAAACTTCTTTTAAGTGTGGTACGACGAATGAACGGCCAAGTCATTGCAATGGGTGTGGAAAACGAAGAAGAGTTGAGAAAAGTCATCACATTGGGAGTCGACATGGGTCAGGGTTTCGCTCTAGGCCATCCACAATCTTTATCTTCTCCTGTGCCTGCCTTGCACCCACAGATCAACAGACTAACAGTGGATAGCAGGGAACGCTTCATACGTGAGGGTATCCCAAGAGACATTATCGTTCAATCCAAGCAAGTAAATCATGAGCATTATGTTTCTGAAGTGGCTGATTATTTTCAGCTAACAGAGAGAGAGTCCTATGTCATAGTCGTACAAGATCGTCAACCTGTGGGTCTTATATCAAAAGGGAAATTATACCAAAGACTTGGAACACGATATGGCGTTTCCCTTTATCTCAACAAAAAAGTCTTTGAAATTATGGATGGTACACCTCTCATCGTAGAGAGCACGATGTCTATTGAATTTGTTTCCAAGCTAGCAATGTCTAGGAGTGCCGATCAATTATATGATGCGATTATTGTGATGAGAGAGGGTCACATCCTTGGGGTTGTAACCATTCAGGCTCTTCTTGATCGAATGACCAAAAATCAAATTGAGTGGGCTAAGAACACCAACTCTTTAACTCATTTACCCGGGATTCACTTAATCGAAGATGAGATTCGCAGAAGAAGGGAGCAGCAGGAGGAGATCTCGCTTATCTATGCCGATTTGGATTCGTTTAAATGGTACAATGATATTTTTGGGTTCAAGAAAGGGGATCAGGTCATTGAACGTCTGGCTGGCATCATGGTCAGCCTCCAAAAGGATGACCCCAACCTGTTCATCGGTCATATTGGAGGGGATGATTTTATGGCGATTACAAGCCAAAGAACTGCTGAATCTCTTTGTAAAGAAATCATCGAAAGATTTGATCAAGGCATTCACGAATTCTACTCTCCTTCTATTAATGAGCAACTTCACAGCATGGGGAAAATCGAGACGGTCGATCGTCAGGGGAACAAGGTTGAGACAAAAGGCGTATCGATCTCGTTAAGTGTTTTAGATTGTGACAACTTGCAACATTATAAACTCGAGGATCTTTCCGAACAGATTATCGAATTAAAAAAATCGGCTAAAGCGATTATTGGAAGTGTGTATGTCAGAGGGAAATGCCGAGGGGTTTCTTGTTGCTAGTTTACCTTGAAAGCGGAGAAATAAGGGGAAACTATTTCTCCTAATAAAATTGGGTGAGATTTTCTTCCAAACTCGTGTAAAAGCCTGACGGAGACAGGTATAGTAGGCTTATCGGGATTATTGGAAATTTTCTCCCTCCATCCAACTCCTCTTGCACCCTCACTCGTGAGGGTGTTTTTTTTCTACTATGATATAAAGGATAATGTATGAACCAAAGGGTATTCTAATATAAGAACAAATGTTTGAGGGGGGTTGAAGAAATGGTTCAGCAGAAACAAAATTTACAACAAATATATCAAGAATACCTGCTGCACGGGAAGCAGCAAGCAGTTCAAGAAGGCCAAGCGCCCGTTCAAGCAGGTCAAGAGGAGATTGTGGCGGTGCAAAAAAATGAAGACGGTAACCTCATTGCTTTTAAAACCAACACGGGTCGCGTTTTAGATTATGTTTCTGCTCTAGCAGAAGCAAAGGCTGGAAAACTGGCTCACGTCGATGTCTTTCATAAATACGGACGTGATATCTTGCGTAGTGAACTAGATGGGATTGAAGAAAATAATTTAGATCATTTGCCCGAGTTTTGATATCGGACTACTCCATCTTTTTACCAGGAGATAATTTTTGTTCCATATCAGGGTTTATGGACTCGTCATCATATTGAATTGAAGGATCAATGGGAAATTGTGAATCTAATGTGTCACCTGCATTGCGGTCCACATTTTCGATGTGATAACGACTAGGTGAGATCGGGTCTTCGTAAGTTCCACAGGCTGCGGTTAAGAAAGATAAAGATAGGACTAATAATCCCAGTCTTTTCATGAAGTTCCCTCCTCGTTTTCAGGATCTGCCCATGTATGCATAATTTGCTTTACTGTGGCAGGGTCTGTGATGCTAGCTGCATAGTAGACTAAATCGTGAATCGTCATCCTTCTGATATGAGAGTGAGGAGTTTCGTGGATGTCACACATCACCATCAGATCCTCATAGCTTCCGGCTATGAGAATAATCCAGGGATTGCCGTCTTTTCCCCAAGTTCCCTTTGTTCCCATCACCACAGGAAGAGGATGATTAGAGTTCTGAACATACTGATAGACCCATTCTTGTTCTGTAAGCAGCTTTTTCTCTCGCATAGGTTTAGTATGTCAAAAAACGGTTGGGCTATTTGCCCAACCGTTTAAGTTGATTCATGGATCATTAGTTGATAAAAACGCACATCTTGCCAAAATCTATATCCCAATAGATATCCTAAGTCATGGTTCCTATGTACTAGATTCTAGTAAAAATAGTTATTTTATCATAATATATATAATATTTTAAATATTATTATTATTATATTGACTTTGGTAAATATTTCAATATAAGATAAACATAGTCTACCAATTATGAACTTGTGGTAGTTCCTACTAAAAAATAAGGGAAGGAGTGCAAAGTAAGAACTTTGTTGAAAACGTTAACTCATTCATGGAGGAGGGAAGAATCAATTGAAAAAAGCAGGTAAGTGGTTGTTATCCATGGTTTTAGCTTTTTCGATGTTTTCGGGTGGAGCTTTAGCGGCAAAGGATCAAGAGATTGCGGATACAGTCTATACAAACGGAAATATTTACACGGTAGATGGTAAATTTTCCAAGGCAGATGCGCTCGCTGTTAAAGACGATAAACTTGTTTATGTTGGCAACAAAGGACTGGTGAAAAAGTACATAGGTCCAAAGACGAAGGTCGTTGATTTACAGGGAAAGACCGTGATTCCAGGGTTGAATGATGGTCATCTTCATTTTCCTGGCATGGCCATGAATACGCTGAGAATAGATGGATTTAATAAGCCAAAGGAAGAGATTTTAAGGTTAGTTAAAGAGGATGCGGAAAAGCGGGAACCAGGAGAATGGATTATTGGTCGAGGTTGGAATCATGAGTTATGGCCAGATCGAAAATTCCCAACAAAAGAGGATTTAGACGCCGTAGCGCCAAATAATCCTGTTGTGCTTACTCGTGTAGATGGTCACTCTGTTTGGGTCAATTCTATGGCACTTGAAATTGGAGGAATTACAAAGGACACACCTAACCCACAGGGTGGGGAAATTATCCGAGACAGCAATGGTGAAGCAACAGGGATGCTCATTGATACAGCGGAAGACCCGGTGGTATCTAAGATCCCTCCTTTTACTGCAGATCGTGTACAAGAAGGGATGAAGAAAGCCCAAGAAGAACTATTTCGTGAAGGGATCACAAGTGCGACAGATGCGGGAACTCATTTGAACCACATCGAAAGTATGAAAGCGCTTTATGAAAAAGATCAACTGAAAGTTAGGTTGAATGTTATGGTAGCTAATGGTCAAGGCGGTGCCACTGGGGAGAGTTTAGCTTTCGCCTATGGCAAAGGACCGGAGATTGGATTGTATGGGGATCGATTAACCATTCGTTCCGTGAAGCTGGTTGGGGATGGATCCCTTGGTTCTCGTAGTGCCGCGTTAATAGAAGACTATCATGATCGCCCGGGGCATAAAGGCAATTATCGATTTACAGATGAAGAATTATATCGATTAGTTAAAGAAGCACGTAAGTATGGTTTCCAAGTGGCTACACACGCGATAGGAGATGGAGCTATTCAACAGTCCATTAACGTTTATGAAAGAGTACTCAAGGAGGATCCACTGCCTGATCATCGCTGGAAGATAGAGCATTTCCAAGTTGCGAATGCTGAAGAAATTCAGAAAATCGCAGAGCTTGGCATTATGCCATCCATGCAGCCTGTCCATGCAACCTCAGATAAAAATATGGCTGAGGATCGAGTAGGACCTGAACGAATTAAGTATGCCTATGCTTGGAGAAAGACCATTGATGCGGGCTCTCACATTGTTGGTGGATCTGACGCTCCAGTTGAGCTAGTCAATCCATTCCACGGTATTTATGCCGCTATCACAAGAATGGACCGTGAGGGTACACCTGAGGGTGGTTGGTATCCAGAAGAAAAAATGACGAGAGAAGAAGCTTTGCGCGCTTTCACGATTTGGGCTGCCGAAGGCCATTTTGAAGAAAATTTAAAAGGTAGTTTAGAAGTTGGAAAATTGGCTGATTTTATCGTCATCGACCGTGACATTATGAAGTGCCCAGAAACTGAAATAAAAGATATTCAAGTGCTTAAAACGGTGCTTGGAGGAGAAGTCGTCTACGAAAAGAAATAGGAGATGTTTACCACCCTCGATTAGAGGGTGGTTTTTTTTCAGAGTGTGGTAAAATCAACCAAGTGAGGGATTATGATCAGATATTTTGAGATAGCCGGAGGTTTTTCCGTTACTTATTTAAAGTATATAAAAAGGGCAGAAATAACAGGAGCTTTTTCCGTTATCTTGTGTAAAATGACTATTTTGGCTTGTCATGAGGGGAGTAGGCGGAAGTTTTCCTGTTATCTAGCACAGAAAAGCTCACAAATCAAAAATAGCCGGAATATCTCCGCTTACGTATCATGGATAGAAAGAGAATTTTAGGAGGGGATGAGCTTGTTTTCATGGTTGACTAGTCTGTGGAGGAAGAAATGCGCGATATGCAAGGGGTTGGGAGCATCTCCGGCGAAGTATTATGATGATCGGAGAAATGAGATCTATGTTTGCCAAAAATGTTTAATCTACGCGGAGAGACGTGCTTTTCGAAAAAGGGTGTAAGGAGGATTTGATGAAGTTAGTTCGTTTGTTCTTCATGGCAATGATTCTATTCATCGTGACAGCTTGTTCAGAGAACATAACAGAAGATGATCCCAAGCCTGAATTATTTCCCTACGTGGTAGAGACAGTAGCGGAACGACTGGATGTTCCATGGGAAATGGATGTGGCAGCCGATGGTCGGATCTTTTTCACTGAACGTCCTGGTTTGGTGCGGGTAATTGTCGACGGAGTGTTACATAAAGAACCTGTGATCCGAATGGATGAACCTTTTCGAAGTGGTGGAGAAGGTGGTCTATTAGGCTTGGTGCTGGATCCTCAATTTGAGGAGAATGGCTATATTTATGTGTATCATACTTATGAAGTCAATGGTGAAATTCAAAATCGTGTGCTCCGTCTGAAAGAGAACAATAACAAGGCATCTATTGATCGGGTTATAATTGATGGTCTGCCGGGGGCACAAAATCATAATGGCGGCCGGATAAAAATGGGTCCAGATGGCTATCTGTATATCACTTCCGGTGATCGCTATGAACCAGAGTTGGCCCAGGAGAAACAGAGTCTTGGCGGGAAAATTTTGCGGATTGGATTAGATGGATCCATTCCAGAAGATAATCCTTTTCCGGGTTCACCGGTATACAGTTTAGGACATCGTAACGCGCAAGGATTAGCTTGGCATCCAGATACAATGCAACTCTATGCTTCAGAGCATGGGCAGTCGGCCCATGATGAGATTAACAAAATTGAACCAGGTGGAAATTATGGTTGGCCAATTATTGAAGGGGATGAAACGCTTAGCCAGCAGCCGGAGTTAAAATCTCCATTCATTCATAGCGGAACAGAAACTTGGGCCCCCTCTGGCATGACGTTCATAACGGAAGGACCGTGGAGAGGTCAGCTTCTAGTAGCGAATTTGCGCGGGAATCAGGTCTTAAAATTATCTCTTGGATCTGATGGCCTCGAGGTAGAGGAGATCGAATCTCTTCTTCAAGAGTGGGGGCGGATTCGTAATGTCTATGAAGGTCCAGACCAGTCCATTTATATCATGACAAATAACCGAGACGGTCGGGGCAAACCTGAAGAGGCTGACGATAAGATCTATAGACTTAGGCCGAAGGATTAGGAGGGATATGATGTTTCAAAGTCGCCCGGTTAGTTTAGAGGATTTCAATTTGATTTGTACTTTTCCCCGTAATGAAGAAGAAACTTTCTTTATGTCACCGAGGGCAAATTATCCACTTTCAGTTGAGCAACTCATGGACCTAACGAAGGAAAGATGCGGACAAACAGTAATAATGGATGAAGCAGGACAGGTCTGCGGGTATGCCAATCTTTACAATGTAGAAGAGGGGAGCTTGTGTTGGTTAGGCTCGGTTATTGTTTCCCCAGATTATAGGGGAAAGGGAGCCGCTGAATTTTTGATTCGTGAGATGATGAGCATCGCAAAGGATGAATTCCATGTCAAAGAGGTACACTTGGTTTGTCATAATCCGAATACGAGAGGGCTCATGTTCTATTCAAGAATGGGGTTTAAGCCCTACGATGTGGTGAAAAGAACGAATTCGGAAGGGGAAATTATCGCGGGGATACCAATGAAAATAGGTGTGTAATGAGGAGGAGAAAGGATGCGAAAAATCAAAGTTTATCATGTAGATGCTTTTACCAGTGAGCCATTCGGTGGGAATGCTGCCGGCATCGTACCAGATGCTAAGGAATTATCCATGGAAGAGATGCAGAAAATCGCGAGGGAGCTGAATCTGTCAGAGACAGCGTTTATTCTTCCTACTCAGGACTCTAAGGCTGACTTTCGAATACGTTACTTTACACCTACAAATGAAATTGATTTTTGTGGACATGCCACTGTAGGTCTATCTTGGTTGCTTGCGACTGAGTATGAGTGGGGTGAGCGAGCAGATAGGGTCGTATTAGAAACATATATTGGGCTAGTACCTGTGGAGTGGAACAAGGAGGAGGGGAGGTTAAAAGGCGTTGTCATGACGCAAGTTCCTCCGAAGATCCGTGAGGACTTCTTTGATATCCACTTGATTGCGGAATGGGTTGGTGTTTCGGTAGAGGATATCGATTCGCGTTATCCGATAAAATGTGCCCATACAGGAAATTGGCATTTACTTGTCCCCATTAAAAATCAAGAAGCAATAGATCAAGCTTCCCCTAAGTTAAGCGAGCTCGAAGCCATGAACCGTGAAAAGAATATCGTCACGACGCATTTATTCACTTTTGATACGAAAGAAGAGGGTTATGACCTTTACACTCGTGACTTTGCTCCAGCAGTGGGAATTGCGGAGGATCCTGTCACAGGTTCGGCTAATGGAGCCCTAGCGGGATATTTAGTTTTGGAGGGATTCCTTAACAGACATCAAGCGCATACGTTAAAAATTGCTCAAGGTCATACCGTGGGCAGACCGGGGACACTCGAGGTTTCGATTTCCCCAGGAGACAAGGAACCTGTTATCAAAGTGGGTGGGGCAGCTGTTGTTACAATAGAAGGGATGCTTACTTTGCCTAACTAAGTCGGATAACCGTAAGCCTAACTTATTAGAGTTGGGCTTTTTGCTTTAAGGATATATTCTCTAAGATCTGATGTATTTTTATCCCCCATTAATCCATATTAAAGGAGTGCTAAATCGCACACAAATGACCTGGAGGTGTAACTGAATGCAACAGAATAACCAACAACAACAGCAGCAACAGATGAAACAAAGTCAACAAATGACCCAACAAACTCAACAAGATCTGCAGCAAGCACAGCAGACTCTGCAGCAAGTTCAGCAACAACAACAAATGAATCAACAACAGCAACAGATGAATCAACAGCCACAACAAATGCAACAGAATAACCAACAGCAACAACAGGTTCAAGGGCTGCAACAACAGATCAACCAAGTGGAACAAGAACTTAACGAGATCGAAAACGAGTTACTTTAGTAGCAAACAACTAGACAGCTATCTTTTATTTCACATTGACCCTATGGGGTCTTTTTTAAATCTCGTTTCTAGAAAAATTCAGGATAAAACTGGAACTTTTTTTATTCTATGTATTGACAGATGCGTAAACCCGTTGTAGAATTCAAATCGTAATAATTACTAAAAACACTTCTGGGTTGTGTGAACTGAGAAGAGGTGAAAGGATCTAGATTCTATTTAATTTTAGAAGAAAAACAGCATAGTTTATCATTTGGTTCTATATAAGATATACATAAAGGTTTTATAGATTTTTAGTGTTGTTACGATTTAATAAGAGTGGAGAGGCGGATTACAAATGAGTATCATTGGAAAATACAGGACTAGAATGACTGCAGTATGCGGTCCGTTGATGTTGAGTGCTGTCCTTTTGCTAACAGGTTGTGGAGCCCAAAAGCAAGAGGCAGCGGGTAAGGCGGAACCAGTTGCAATTCAAGCAGAAGAAAAGAAAGAGGAAATGAAAAAGATAACGGTAATACGTAACTTTAAAGCGGGTAGCCTTGATCCTCATAATAGTTGGGAAACCCTACGAGCTGGTGTTGTAGAGACATTAGTTCGAATAGATGAAAACCTTGTGCTTAAGCCATGGCTAGCGACCTCATGGGAAAACAGAGACGAGCTAACGTGGGTATTTACGATTCGTGATGGAGTAACTTTCCAAGACGGAGCGAAATTAGATGCAGCGGCTGTTAAGGCTTCGTTTGAAAGGGGAATGGCTGCAAGTGAGAATTTAGCTAAAGCTCTAAAGATCGCATCGATGGAGGCTAATGGTCAAGAGCTAACGATCATAACCACTCAACCCCATGCAGCCCTGCCGTCAGAGTTAGTAAATCCTTATGCTTCTGTCATCAGTGTTGAAGCGGAGAAGAAAATGGGCACTGAAGCTTTTAATAATGCTCCAGTTGGAACAGGTCCATTTACGGTGAAGTCGTTTACACCGGATATTGAAATTCAGCTAGAGCGCTACGACAAATATTGGGATGGGAAAGCGAAGATCAATGAGGTGACCTTCAAATTTAATGAGGATCCTAATGTGAGAGCATTAGCGCTTCAGTCCAAAGAAGCGGACATCGTGTATTCCATACCTTCTGAAACAATCGATGCGATAAAACAAGATACGGAACTTGCGGTAGAATCTGTGCCAGGTTTAAGAGTACACTTCCTTTTATACAATGAACAGAAGCCTTTGTTGCAAGACGTTAAAGTACGAAAAGCATTTGATCTACTACTTAATAGAGATAGTATTGCTCATGACATTATGCTTGGAAATGGTACACCTGCCAACGGGCCATTCAACATGAAACTGCCGTTCGCTAACCAAGAGCCGGTAACGGCTTTTAACCCAACAGAAGCGAAGAAACTATTATTAGAAGCAGGCTTTACAGAAGGACCTGATGGCAAGCTAATGAAGGATGGCAAGCCCTTATCCATGGAAATCATTACGTACAAGGCCCGTCCAGAGCTTCCTTTGATCGCTCAACTATTACAATCTGATGCGGCAAAAATCGGGGTTGCTATTAAAATTAAGACAGTAGAAAATGCGGACACTTACTCCAGAGAGAAAAAAGATTGGGACATTCTCACCTATAGCAATTTGGCTGCACCCCGAGGAGATGCAGGCTATTTCTTAAATTCTGCTTTAATGCCAGAAGGATCACTTAATGCGGCAGGTATAGAAATTAATGAATTAAGTCAAATTGTAATGGAGTTAAACGCAACAAGTGATCTTGATCGTCGTGTAAAACTAGCGCGTGAAGCTGTAAAAATTATTAACCAAGAGATTCCTCACTCCTATGCTGTATTTCCAAACCTCATCGTTGGTGTAAATAAAAGAGTGGTAGATTGGAAGCCGGGTGCGGAAGAATATTATATGGTTACAAACAAAATGGATGTGAAATAACGTGTTTCAATTGGTTAAGGCCCGGATGGGACAGCTTGTATTGGTTTTATTTTTATTATCTCTAATGACGTTCATCTTGATGAAGATGGCTCCAGGGGATCCGGTCCTCATAATCTTAGGTTCCGATGAGATGACTGTAACTCAAGCTGACGAAGCTGCGCTCCGAGAGGAGCTCGGCTTCCATTTGCCTATTCTGGTTCAATACGCTCAATGGATGACGAATTTGTTGCAGTTAGACCTTGGAACTTCCTATATTAAGGGAAAACCGGTATTGGATGAATTAATGGATCGACTGCCAACCACGATAGAGCTAACGGTGGGAGGTCTTATCGTTATGATCTTGATTTCCTTGCCTTTAGGGTTTTTGGCTGCAAAGTATCCAGGACGCTGGCCGGATCATGTAAGTCGTTTTCTTGCTCTAATCGGTGCCTCCATTCCTAGCTTCTGGTTGGGACTTCTTTTGATTTATCTGTTCGCTTTTAAGCTGCAGTGGCTTCCAACCATGGGGAAAGGGAGCATATACCATATGATTCTTCCTTCCCTTACGCTCGGATTTGCTATGGCAGCCGTTTATGCTCGATTACTTCGCGCAGGCCTATTAGATAGTTTGTCGCAGGAGTATATCAGGGCTGCGAGAGCAAGAGGAATTGCCGAATGGCGTGTGATGCTGAAGCATGCTTTCCGAGCGGCCTTAATCCCTGTTGTCACCGTATTTGGAATCAGTATCGGTAGTTTGCTTGCTGGAACCGTAGTAATAGAAACCCTGTTTTCCTTACCTGGCCTAGGAAGTATGGGGGTTCAGGCTATCTTTCAACGTGATTATCCTATTATCCAGGGATATGTTTTATTGATTGGCGTGTTCGTCGTCTTCGTTAACTTATTGGTTGATCTAAGCTATGGTTGGCTTGATCCGAGAATTCGCCAAGGCAAGGGGGATGCATCATGAGCGTGGTTGTTATTCGGCGAAAGAAATGGAGTACACTTCTTCAATTTCCATCGATGATGATGGGGATCTGTCTGATGGCAGTCATCTTGATGTTGACATGGATTGGGCCCTATCTTCTTCCTAACGACCCTCTCACCGTACAGATGTCGGAGAGATTACAGCCGTCAAGCTGGCAGTACCCACTAGGGACTGATCATATGGGCAGATGTATTTTATCAAGATTGTTGGCAGGTGCCCACATCACGCTAGGGGTATCAGCACTTGTTATCTTTACCGTTATGATGATTGGAATCCCTCTAGGGCTCCTATCTGGGTATGTAGGCGGGAGGTTAGATGCACTGCTCATGCGATTTGTCGATGGTCTTGCGGCGTTGCCTGAGTTTATCTGGGTGATTGCTGTGTCTGGTTTCCTCGGTCCTAGTCTGACGAATATGGTATTTTCTATTGTGATGATTAAGTGGATTGGTTATGCTCGTGTGGTTCGAGGCATTGTTTTATCCGAACGCGAAAAAGAGTATGTACTAGCTGCGAGAGTCGCGGGTACAGGAACGGCGAAGATACTATGGAGACACCTGTTTCCACAGATCATCTCTCCAGTAGCGGTTTTAGCAGCTCTCGATATTGGTAAAATCATTCTCATTATATCCTCCTTATCCTATCTGGGTTTAGGTGCGCAGCCGCCGACGCCGGAATGGGGGGCTATGCTCAATGACGGTCGACCTTATTTTCAGACGATACCGGAACTGATGATTTATCCAGGAGTGGCGATTATGCTTGTTGTCATTTCCTGCAACCTAATTGGCGATGGACTGCGAGATTATCTAGATGTCCGCAGTAGATAGAAGCTTTTTCTCAGGAGGTATGAGATGACACAGATTGTACCGTTTGGTGCTCCAATTTTGGAATTAAAGAACTTGAGTATTTGCCTGCAGCAGGGGAAGCATCATCAAATGCTAGTTCATGATGTAAACTTTTCTATTCAACCGGGTGAGACACTAGCATTGGTAGGAGAGAGCGGTAGTGGGAAAAGTCTAACAGCTAGCGCGATACTAGGGCTCTTAGGCAATTCTCTACAGGTTAGTGGCGGGCACATTGTGTTTCAGGGTGAGAATATTCTAGCTCAGACGGATAAAATGAGAAGACAATTGCGAGGAAAGCAGATTGGTTTCGTGTTTCAAGACTATCAAGGGAGCTTTACCCCCTTTATCAAGATAGGGAAGCAGTTTTTAGAGACCATCCGAACGCATCGGAATGTTTCTGCCAAGGAAGCGAAGAATCAAGCCTTAGATTGGCTGGAAAGAGTAGGTTTGCCAGCTGAGAGGGTGTTTAACAGTTACCCATTTCAATTAAGCGGGGGGCAAAGGCAGAGAGCTGCTATTGCAGCGGCTTTGATGTTGAGACCTACTCTGTTAATCGCTGACGAAGCTACAACAGCTCTCGATGTTCTAACGAGTGAGACGGTTCTCGATTTGTTGGATGAATTGCAAAAAGAAACAGGTTGTGCTGTACTCATGATCTCCCATGATCTGCGCCAAGTGTTGAAGCGCGCAGATACGATTGCGGTTATGAAAGAGGGTAGAGTTGTAGAATCCGGCACGGCAACGGTGATACGCAACCAAGCCACACATCCCTACACACAAACGCTGCTTAAATCTAGACCTCTCTTGACAGAAATTCATGCCCAATTGCTGCTCGAGGAAGAGTTAGCGGGAACGGGGGGCCGACTAGCGTGAGAGTAATAGTAAGTGCCGATAAACTAAGTAAAACCTATAAAAAATCGGGGATACCGGTGTCAGCCCTTCAAGATGTGTCTATTCATATTGAAGAAGGAGAATGTCTAGGTGTAGTCGGTGAAAGCGGAAGCGGAAAGAGTACGCTAGGAAGAATCTTGCTTGCTTTGGAGCAACCAGATCATGGAGATGTACGAGTAAGTGGAACTTCCATTCTAAAGGTAAAGGGAAGAGCATTGCGGGATGTACGTAAGCATGTTCAAGTCGTATTCCAAGACCCTACTTCTTCCTTGAATCAGCGCTTGCCCATTTGGCTGTCCGTGATGGAGGCGCTCGACAATTTTCCTGAAGTGACCCCTCCTTTTTTAGAAGACGTGCGCCACTCTAGAAGGGATACGGCTGTCAGGCTGCTAGAGATGGTAGGTCTAAGAGCTGAGCACCTCGATCGCTATCCCCATGAATTGAGTGGGGGGCAGCGTCAGCGTGTAGCGATCGCACGCGGGATTAGTTTGATGCCGAAGCTATTAATTTGCGATGAGCCGACATCTAGTTTAGATGTATCCGTCCAAGCCCAAATTCTTCAATTATTGAAGAAAATGAAAACAGATCTTGGTATGGCTTGCCTCTTTATTTCACACGATATAGCTGCTGTTCGGTACATGAGTGATCGGATCATTGTGATGAAAGATGGACAGATTGTCGATGAGTTTCCCAGTCGAGACATTCTCAGCGAAGAAAGACATGAGTATACACGAAGGCTAGTTGCAGTGGTGAGTTAATGTTAATTAAAATCATACGAGGTACTTATGAAGAATGGTGTTATTCTAGCAATTTTCTCTTCTCTTGTTTTTAGTATCGTCAATGTCTTGGTAAAAGCAGCCAGCTTTGCAATTCCGCCTGCGGAAATTGCTTTTTTTCGGAGCATTATTGGAGCGGTCATTATCTTCTTTATGATGAAGTATAGTAAAATTTCATTTTCTACTACTGGAATTCCCTTGCTTGTATTACGAGGGGTCCTAGGAGCGCTTTATTTAACGGCTTACTTTTACACCATTGCCATGATTCCATTAACGGATGCCGTTATACTAGTGCATTTATCACCGATATTCGTGATTCTCTTGTCTGCGATCTTCCTGAAGGACAAGATTTCATCGGACGCCATGTTCTTCCTGTTCATAGCCTTCGCGGGGGCTACGTTGCTGCTTAAGCCATATCAGTTTGAGAGCTATACCATGGACGCCTTTGTAGGTATATTAAGTGCCTTGTTCGCAGCTGGGGCGGCTATTTCCATTCGTCACCTAACGAAGAAGCATCATAGCTATGAGATCATTTTTTATTTCCTCGCTATCGCAACGGTGATCTCTGTTCCACTCATGTGGAATGATTTTGTGATGCCCAATCTGCTTGAACTGTTTTATTTAATATTAATAGGGGTCGTGTCCCTTCTCGGTTTGATCTTCTTGACAAAGGCTTTTACCCATGAAAATGCGATTGTCGTTGAAGTCACACGCTATATTGGTATTGCGTTTAACGCGATGTGGGGCTATTTGCTTTTCGCAGAAGTACCGGATCTACTAACGGTAGTGGGTGGAGTGCTGATTGTCGGCGCTTGTATCGCTTTATCGAGAAAGGCAAAAGTTAAAGATTTGCTAGGCTGGAAGAGTGTAGGAAAGCAGGAGGAAATACGTAAGGAGGTTTAAAAATACGCGCTAAGCGGTGTAACACAGTATGGGCGTAGAGTACTACCCAATTTTTAAAGCAAAAAGTATTTTATTGTGATAATAATTATCATTTTTGGTTAATAATATTAAAAGGGACAACTCAGTAAGAGTTGTCCTTCCCCTTAGATCTTTGGTTCAAAGGTTTTGCAATCTGTCTCTGTCGATGTAGACGCTTGGTTATTATTCATACGACTTACAACATAGATGGACGAAGCTTTACATTCGTTTCCTGCAGCCCAGTGAATACAACTGTTAACTTCGCATTTTACGTCTCTTGCCATGGATATCACCTCCATGATATAGGTTGGCCAAGTTGATCTGTATTTAGTATGAAGAAACCAAGTTTACGGTTGCAAAATCAAAAAAAGACCTCGTTTCTTGAGGTCTTTTCTTTCTAGTTTAACTTCCATAAGCCGTGGGAGTAGGAGCCTACACATCATCCATCTATAATGAAAATCAATCTCAATAATATATTGAAATCATAAGAGAATGAATTATATAAAAGTGTGGGGATCAGATGAGTAGAATTATCGGCCGCATCTTGATTTTAGGTAGATAACTTGACCCTTTAGCGCATATGGTAGATAATATAATTCGTAATAATTACGGTTATTATTGGAGGGATTATGAATACCGTCTCAACAACTTCACTCTCAACCACACAGCCGCTTACACACGGGCAATTTTTGAAGCTTTCTCTCCCACTGATCTTATCCGGGTTATCCACTCCGTTTTTAGGCGCGGTGGACACCGCTGTTGTCGGTCAACTACCGCATCCTGCTTATATTGGTGGAGTGGCGATCGGTGCACTTATCTTTAACTATTTATACTGGGTCCTTGGTTTTTTACGCGTGAGTACATCGGGGTTCACGGCTCAAGCCCAAGGGGCAGGGGATGTCCAGGACTTGCTCATGTTCTTGCTTAGACCTTTAGGCATCGCGCTACTTATGGGGGGGCTGTTTATAGGTCTACAAGTTCCAATAAAGTATATTTCTCTTCTTCTCATGGAATCAAGCCCGGTGGTGGAAGCTCAGGCTGCCAGTTATTTTGATATACGCATTTGGGGTGCACCTTTTGCCCTCGCAAACTACGTAATATTAGGATGGCTAATTGGCATTTCGAAGGTAAAGCTGGCCTTATTTCTGCAGATCTTCATGAACTTATTGAACATAGGCCTAGATTTGTATTTTGTTCTTGTTCTCCAATGGGGAGTTCCGGGAGTTGCCTTGGCTACCGTTATTTCTGAGGTCAGTGCGATTGTAGTGGGTCTTCTTCTCTTAATGGCAAGTCGAAAAATCGATTGGAGCCAGTGGAGTTGGTCTCATTTTTGGGATTCCCGTTCCTTTTTAAAAATGTTTAAAGTGAACCGAGATCTCTTTATCCGAACCCTTTGTCTACTCACCGTTTTTGGTGCCTTTACGGCTTATGGTTCAAAGTTAGGTGAGGTCACACTGGCTGCCAATGCCATCCTGATGCAGCTGCAGTTCATCTTGGCTTATTTCTTTGGAGGATTCGCAAATGCCTCGTCCATTCTTATTGGGCGGTCGGTCGGCAGTAAAAATCAAGCTTTGTTCGAAGCCACCATCCGGGTTACGGTATTATGGTCTATTCTCGCATCGGTTCTTCTAGTCGTAGGATTATTGCTTGCAGAAGGATGGATCATAAGCTTGTTTACGGGCATTGGAGAAGTGAAGGCTGTGGCATCGGAATATGTAATCTGGCTGTTGCTCTTTCCCTTTGCTGTATTCTGGGGATTGCAGTTCGAGGGCATTTGCTCAGGGGCAACGAATGCAAGACCTGTACGAAATACTATGATCTTATCTATGCTCATTTTCCTAGTTTCCACTTGGCTTCTAGTTCCCATTTGGGATAATCATGGATTATGGTGTTCCTTCGTTTTATTTAGTTTATCTCGTTCGTTGATTTCTTGGACGTATCTTCCTAAACTAAGGAAAAGTATGATGATGTAAACTTGCTTGGACGATTTTTGGTTATAATGGAATTACAATTAGCTTTGTGGAGGGGAGTATACTTGAGTAAGGTAGTGGAAATAGAAGGGGCACGACTGAAGAATTTCCTTCACTTTCAACGTGATTCTCTCGGATTCATGACGAGTGTTCTGCACTTAGGTGATATCGTTTCTGTACGGTCTAGCAAGAGGACGCCTTCTTATATTTTGAATCACCCGGAAGCGATTCGAGAGGTGCTAATCTCTAAAGAACAATCGTTTCGAAAAGGTAGATCAAGTCGAATTCTAAGAGAAACAGTAGGTCAGGGGATTTTGACCACGGAAGGAAAAAAGCATGACCATCAGCGGCAGTCTATGCTTCCGGCTTTTCACAAGCAGAGAATTCAGGAGTACGCTCCGATCGTGATAGAGCAAGCCACGCGAGCATTTGATGAGTGGCAAGATGGAGAGGAACGATGGGTGCATCGTGATTTTATGATGCTGACGCTTACGGTCATCATGCAAACATTATTTGGGGCAAAATTAAAAGAGGATGCGGAGAGAGTTGCAAGAGCTGTTGAGGAGACGATCCAATATACGGCCAAGCGGATGTATTCACCCATCCCTTTGCCCAAGTTCATTCCGACTCGGGGGAATCTACGGCACACCCAGTCCATGGGGGTGTTACATCAAACCGCGAAGGGGTTTGTCCAACAACAAGAGAAGCGAGACTCTCCTACTTTATTACGGCATCTGCTGGAGGAAGATGGGGTCGAGGAACAAGAGCTTATTGATCAGATCATTACGATGCTCATCGCAGGCCATGAAACAACCGCGAATGCGCTAAGCTGGACATGGTACTTATTATCCCAACACCCTGAGGTGGAAGTAAAATGGAGAGAGGAACTGGACTGTGTTCTGGGAGATCGCCCTCCGACATACGAAGATTTAACGAAGCTTTCTTATACGCAGCAGATTTGGCAAGAGTCCCTACGTTTGTATCCACCTGCTTGGATGATCCTACGGGAAGCGAATGAAGACGTGGAAATTTTAGGAGAACCCTTTACTCGTAACTCTATTTTTATGATTTCTCCTTATAGTCTTCATCGGAATCCTCAATATTTTGATCAACCAGAGAAATTTATGCCTGAACGGTTTGCACCTGAGGCTGTAAAAAGCATCCCAAGGTATGCTTATCTTCCATTCGGAGCGGGTTCAAGATCGTGTATCGGAAACCAATTTGCTAGTATGGAGGCTACTTTGATCATGGTGCTTCTGGCTCAGAGATATAGGCTAGTGCTAGCTCCGGCACAGGCTCCGATTCAAGCTGAGCCTTCGGTATCTTTGAGAATCAAAGGTGGGTTAAAGATGTTGGTAAAGAGCCGAAGCGATCAATCTAGAAAGTAGATTTGAGGGACTGAAAGCCCATTCAGTCCCTTATTTAATTTGGGTTCCAACTAAGGTACTATTACTATATGTAAACGATTTTTTTTGGTGTTGCTCTGTCTGTAAAAAGAATTTCTTACGATTCCCTTTTGGGGAGTTTTTTACTTGAGGTACTATTTTAGATTGGTACTATTTTCATTCCCTATTGAAGTGTAAAATCAATCTAGCATCAGCAGTTTGAATTCAGTAGGAGTGAAAAGGATGAAAAAGAAAAGAAACCCTTGGCTGGCAATGGGACTCACGCTCGTATATCCCGGGCTTGGTCATGGTTATTTGGGAGAAATGGGCGTTGGATTGTTGTATATTACGATTCATTCCTTTCTATTATTAGTGGCGATGATGTCGCTTGGTTTTTTAGGTTTACCCGCACTTATTTTTTGGATTTATGCGATTGTTAAAGTCTTGATTCGTGCAGATCAGATTAATAAGGAAGAGGTGAAACCAGAGTTTGTCAGTCAAGGATCTGCAAACAAATCCTTCATTTTCACCTTTTTGATTGGGTTAATTCCTTTTTATGTCTTCCCGTTTCAAACTTACTTCAGTTTATATGATCGACTGCCATCGGAGAAAAGAGAGGTTCAGGCTTATTTGCAGAGGTCATTAGAGGAGAAATATGGAACTAGCGCAGAAGTCTATCCTGTAACCTATTCGTGGAATGCAGGAGATATGGACGGAACCTTTTCGGCTCAGGCTAAATTAAGTGAATACCCCATGTTTTCCTTTCAGGTAACGGTTTCAGGGAAGAAGTCCTTGAAGGCCCCCATATCCGATACGTTTGTCAACGAATTTATGAAGTATCAGTATGGTGAAAAGTACCGTAAGAAGATTGGGAGTGACCTAGAAGAAGCTTCTTTTTCTCATTCGGAAATATGGGTTGATGGGATCAATCCGAGAGTGGCCCGAATGGATCTAAAGGAGTTAGCCAAGAATCCAGAGTCTTATATTAGCATCTATATAAATACAGTTAAATTCATGGATCTAACAGAAAACAATAAAGAACAATTAGCCCAACAGATCTGGTCTGTGGTGGAGCCACTGAAGGAAGAAGGAATTTCTGCTATTAGCCTCAATATCGATGTTTTTCACCCTGAGCAGAATACGCCGTCATTTAATCGAAAACAATCATATAACAAAAAAATAGCGAACATTAGTGTAAGTAAAGAATCACATATCCGCTCGGCTGAGGATATTGTACCTTTAATCGAGTTCAGAGCAAAATGACCACCAACAGGTGGTCATTTTTTCATGATGCCATACAGTAATGTATGAAGAATCCGTTCAGAGTTAGACGGGCTAAGATCTCCCTGAAGCAGTATGCTGTGTTCTGAGGAAAGATCTCTTTTGTAAAGTTCAAGGATTCGAAGAATAAAGGAGGTGGGCAGATTCGCGCAGATCTCTCCTTGCGCCTTAGCCGTTTCGATAAACACCTCGACTAACTCGTCAGTTTTCCCCATAAATTCATTCTGTATCATAGTAGATAACTCATGATCTGTTAATAGTAACTGGAGAAATTCTGGGTGGAAATGAGTAAGTAAGGTCGATTTGACAAAGATAAGCTCTTTCAGTTTTTCTGGAAAAGGCTTATGGGATTCGATAATCGATTGGGCTTGTTCCATCTGTTCGGTGAGGATGCTTCTTACGACCTCGTGGATGACTCCTTCCTTGCTATCAAAATAATTATAAATGGTCACGACGGAAACATGGGCTTTCTTGGCGATGTCGCGAATGGATACCTTAGCGGGTGGAAGTGTTTTAAAGAGTTCAATCGAGCTGTGGATAATGTCTTGTTTCTTTTGTTCAGCTCGTTTTTCAAAGCCGTTCATGTTCATCACCTCCAAAATAGTATAACAAAACATTGATTTTGTTTCAAAATTCTCCTATACTGAGGTTAAGAAATGAAACAAAAATACAAAAATGTTTCACAATTAAATGGGGAGTTGATGACCATGCCAGCGATTGAGGTTAAAGGACTTACTTACTCCTACGATGGAAAAACCAATGCGGTTGATCACATAAGCTTTGAAGTGGAGAAAGGTGAGGTGTTTGGCTTTCTGGGTCCAAGTGGAGCTGGAAAATCAACAACGATCAAGCTCCTTACCCGTCTCATCGCTCCACCTAGAGGGACGGTTTTTCTGTTGGGGCAGGATATGGCTCAGGCCAATCATCGGTTCTATCGGAGAATAGGAATTGCTTTTGAAAACGATGTGCTGTATCCAACGTTGACTGGGTATGAGAATCTATACTTTCATGCTTCCCTGTATGGTGTGAAAAAAGAAGCTATCCATTCGATTCTTAGGCAAATGGATATTTATCATGCCAAAGATAAAAGAGTAGCCGAATATTCTAAAGGGATGAAGACGAGATTGGTACTGGCCCGTGCGATGGTCACGAATCCTGAAATTTTATTTTTAGATGAACCGACCTCAGGCATGGATCCAGAAATTGCCGCACATGTCCGGGAGTTGTTGAAAGGTTTGAATCGACACGGAACAACCATGTTTGTGACAACTCATGATATGCATGAAGCAGAGAAGCTATGTGACCGGATTGCGTTTTTTAACAAAGCGAAGATTGTAGAAATAGATACACCATCCAATTATAAAAAAAGATATGGTAGGAGCAGTGTGGTCGTTGAGTATCCTGATTCACAACGGGTGTTTAACCGGGAGAAGGAGTTGTCTGAATTCATCCGGGCCATACAAGACAATCAGTGGAGCAGCATACATTCACAAGAAGCAACACTCGAAGAGATTTTTATTAAAGTAGTGGGACGTGGGTTGAAAGGGGAGTAAGGTATGCTTCTTCGTATGGAGTTTCTGAGATTGATTCGAAACCAAATTGCTGCGTTAGTCTTTGGCTATATTGGAATCATGGTGATCCTCTTGAATGCTCTATCGGTGGTTTGGGCTAGAGACCCCGATCTAAGTTTATGGATTCCCAAGATCACCATTGGTTTTGTCGTCATCTTGCTCGACCTGATTTTCTGGTTAGCCGCTCTGCAGATCTCTGAGGATATGGAAACGCAGATGATTCAAGTGATGCGCACGAGTCGAAGTCCCTTTCAGTACTTTGTTGGCAAGCATGGGTTGCTCTTACTCATGACAGGGGTAGCAAGCAGCTTGGCTGTAGCGATGAGGCTTGGGGATCTTCTATTCGTCTTGCAGTTTGTTTATTTATCTTTATTAGTAGCGTTATTGATGATTGGCAGTGGAGTATTGATTGTGATGCTCGTGAAAAAGCAAAGTATCGTGATGGCGATTGGCAGTCTAGTAACGGGTCTTATCTTTGCCGTTATGGTGCGTCTTGTATTTCCGAACTGGAATGTTGATCCGATCCCCTATAATCCATTTGAGAGTTTTATCCAGGCCTATTATGATTTGTATTTACCAGGGGGAGCTGTTGGGGGTTCAGATCTGTTGATGATTTTAACCTTCGTTGCTCTGTTCGTATATGCAAGTAGTGTACTGCTGTTCAAGCATATTACCTTCAAGAAGGGGTTTAGGCTATAAGGGGGGATGAAGATGTTTTGGAGCTTTCTGCTAAAAGAATGGGCGCTTACGAGGCGAAATGTTTTTATTCTATTAATCTTTCTCTTTCCACTCTTGACCGCGATGGGTGGTTCAGGCATTCAACATGTCTATTCTCCCTTGCCGAAGCTGGTTGTCTTGGAACAGGAAGTGGAGCATTATGATGGATTGAAGGGTCTAGAGGTGATGGTGGCAAGGGACGACGAACAGATGAGAAGATGGGTTTTCGACCTCGACCATAAGATCGGTATAAAGGATGGAGAATTGGTTGTTGATGGACGTGAAGCGGTCGAAGACGTTGAAAAGATGAAAAGTCTCCTTCAAGGAGAGAAAGTAGTGGATGTTGGAGCCGATAGACAGAGATTGTTTAATAAGGTTTTTGCTTTTAACCTTTATGGGACGTTTATGGTGGGAGCGATGGTGCTGTTATTCAAGTTGGTAGAGGAAAGAGAACGGTTTACTACAGAATTGCAGAAGACGCAGCCTGCTCATCCACTGATTCCTCTTTTAGCCAAAGTAACGATCACAGCGGGGATTGTCGGTGTTGACTTTCTTCTTTGTGGATGGATCTTGAATGTTCCTCTGAAGGTCTTGCCTCTGGTCTTCATCTTAGCTTCCGGAGTTAGTTTAGGAATCGTGCTTGGACTCATTTTGGCCTTCTATGCAACGAACGAATCTCAAGCCTTAGCGATCCTCAAACCCGTCGTTTTTGTAGGATTAATGGGAATACCTGCTCTGGGATTATTCATGGAGGGGTGGATGCATCAATTAGCTTTGTTTAATCCCTTCTATTGGTTGCTTCTTATGGTTAATGATCTGTATCAAGGAGAGTTTTCGGGAGTTTATTTTGTTTATAGTATGTTTTTTTGCCTTGTCGGATTAGGAGTGATCTCGCGGTATTGGTATAAGACTCTATACGGAATACCGAAGGTGCAGAGGTAGGTTTGGATTGGTGATAACCGGTTGACGGTGACGGGGGCGTTAACCGGAAAATATACCGTAATGAGATTGCAGGAAGAACTGCGTTTTTTTAGAAAAGAGGGAGGGGATCGATGTGGATCGAAGAATTAGCTTGCTTTTGGGCGTGTTAGTTGGAATGGCTTTTATATTTTTATATGGGTATTCCTCTCGTTTTGAGGGACTCTTTGAGAGCTTCACTAGCTTGATTATGACGTTTCTTTTACTAGTCGGTTTTCTATCGGTTGTGGTGTTTGGATTCGCTTTGCTTTTGGAGGCGTTACGCCATTTAAGGAAGTAGAGGTTAGGGTGCAAAAAGTTTAGATTAGGGGTATAGTTAGAAGAAAAGCCCATAAATGGAGGAAAGTATCATGTCAGAATTGCCTAATTGTCCGGTATGTAACTCAGCGTACACTTATGATAATGGAAGTCTTCTTGTTTGTCCGGAGTGCGGTCATGAATGGATGCCAGGTGCAGCAGCTGAATCGAGTGAAGAAGGAAGAATAATCAAGGATGCGAATGGAAATGTCCTCCAGGATGGGGACACCGTAACCGTCATCAAAGATTTAAAGGTAAGAGGAAGCTCATCCGTCATCAAAATAGGAACAAGGGTGAAGAATATTCGTTTGGTTGACGGCGATCATGATATTGATTGCAAGATTGACGGTTTTGGGGCGATGAAGCTGAAATCCCAATTTGTGAAAAAGGTATAGTGATTACATAACTGAGGGTGTCCTTGTAGGTCGGTGAAAAGCGACCTACAAGGACACCCTTTAAGTTATCGTGATGGATCCAAGGTCTCGAAAACGCGGTCGGCCCAATTTCAGGGTGTCAAAGAGTCTGATTGATACCCCGAAAATGGGGCTGGATGGATTTGAGGGTGTCAAAGAGTCTGATTGATACCCCGAAAATGGGGCTGGATGGATTTGAGGGTGTCAAAGAGTCTGATTGATACCCCGAAAATGGGGCTGGATGGATTTGAGGGTGTCAAAGAGTCTGATTGATACCCCGAAAATGGGGCTGGATGGATTTGAGGGTGTCAAAGAGTCCGATTGGAGCCCCGAGAATGGGGCTGGACGGATTTGAGGGTGTCAAAGAGTTCGATTGATGCCCCGAAAATGGGGTTGGATGGATTTGAGGGTGTCAAAAGCGCCGAATGATGCCCCGAAAATGGGGTTGGACGGATTTGAGGGTATCAAACCCGCCGATCGATATTGAGACCGTCCCAACCATCGCCTACATTAACCGCGCGATAAAGACGGTAGCGATTCCGAAATAAATCAACAGGGATAATACATCATTTAAGGTCGTAATGAGTGGTCCTGAGGCTACCGCTGGATCTACTTTGAATCGGAACAAAATAAGTGGAATAATGGTTCCAGCTAGGGTTCCGATAATTAAGGTGACGAGAAGGGTGCTGCCCACAACCAGCCCGAGTACCGCATTTCCTTGCCAAACTAAGGCGATGATGGAGATGAGGACCCCACAGGTAACCCCAATAATGATACCTACAGCCAGTTCGCGCAGGATGAGTTTCATCACGACTCTTCGATTAATATCGCGTGTAATGAGTCCTCTAACCACTACCGCTAGGGACTGGGTCCCTGTGTTCCCTGTCATCCCCGCAATCATCGGAATGAAGAAGGCGAGAGCGACGACAGTTTCAAGGGTTTCCTCAAAGGTGCTAATGATCGTTCCGGCTATCAGTCCAAGGAATAAGAGTAAGACCAGCCAAGGTAAGCGGCGAGAGGCGGCGACAGTGGCCTTCGTATCGAAATCAATGTTTTTCCCTGATGCCGATAGCTTTTCTATATCTTCGGTTGCTTCTTTTATAACAACATCGATAATATCATCAACGGTGACAATTCCGACCAAGACACGATCTTGGTCAACCACAGGAACGGCTAAGAAATCATATTGTTGGATAAGGCGAGCAGCTTGTTCTTGATCCGTATCGACGGTCACCGAGATGACCCGTTCAAACATAATGTTCTTAATCTGTTCATGCGCCTCGGCGAGGATGAGATCCCGATATGAAACCACGCCGACCAACTTCTTTTTATCGTCAATGACATAGAGATAATTGATCGTCTCTGCGATTTCAGCGAACTCTTTCAATTTTTCTACAACATTACGAACGGAGTAGTGATGAGAAACCCATACAAATCGGTTGGTCATCAACCGACCTGCGGTTTCCGGAGCATATCTCATCAAATTTTGAACAGCTTGGGATTCTTCTTGCTTCATTCCAGAAAGGAAAGCTTGCTTCTTCTCTGGGGAGAGTTCCTCAAGAAGAACGGCTAAATCATCATTATCCATCTCATCTAAGACTTTAAATGATTTTTCCACCCCTAATTTACCGAGAACATGGTGTTGCTGCTCTTTTTCTAATTCTTCAAGCATATGCGCCAGCTGGGTCGTGTCGAGGTGTGCTAAAAAACGAACTCGATGTTTGTCAGGGAGAGTATCGTAAATCTGGGCAATATCGTACGGATGCAGCTCATCTAATAGAACTTGTAGATCACTAACTTTGGCTTCTTTTAAGTATTTAATCACTTGAATCGTGATTTCATTTGGAGTTAAGTCTGTTACCATGCTTTTCACCCTCTTCCTCTGTATCACGTGAACGTGTTCTCGCTAAAGAAGGAGTCATTACTTCCTCCAGTGAATCGGTAGAAATGGACGTCCTTCCTTATTTTTCTTTAATTTAGCGAATGTTAACCGACAAACAGGTTCAGGACCATAATCCACTTTTACCACCCCCTAGAAATGTAAAAAACACCTTCAATGAATGAAGGTGTTAAATTCCATAGAAAAAATAAAATATAATCCCCTCATTCGCAGAGCTTTAGCACTGTGCGGCATAGGAACATCATCCAGCTACATTAAAAACCACCTTAATTCGATGGTTTCTGTTGACCCATTGGCGTCTTTGGACGTTTCTGGGCAGCAGCATATCTCCGGCACAGGAGCCTCACCTAGCAAAGGTATTTACTTAACTTGGTAAGGATATCTTAATATTCAAGAGTTGTCAACGATTTAAAGGGTATAATGATATATTGACAATATACAACTAGCAAGTGATGGAGGTAAACCATGCCTTATGAAATTGTGTTTTTTGATATCGATTTTACTCTAATTAATTCGGAGAAGGAAATTCCACAAGATACTATGGAAGCGATAAGGAAACTAAAGGAAAACGGGACTCAAGTAGCCATTGCGACGGGTCGACCTCCCTACATGTTTAAAGAGATTGCAAAGAAACTAGAGATAGATACCTTTGTATGTATCAATGGTTCTCTAGTTATCCATCAAGGTCAGATTATTCGAAGACATATCTTTGAAAAAGCAGATCTTGCAAAGTTGGAAGAACAAGCCTCGAAGCATGGACATGCTTTATCCTACTTTGCGTTGGAAGGGTCCTTCGCCAATCAGGATCACCACCCAAGAATACTAGAGTGTTTTGAAGACTTACGATTCCCGTCTCCAGCATATGAACCCAACGCCTGGAGGGAATATGATATGTACCAGGCCTTGGTTTATTGTACGGAAGAGGAGGCCCATCTGTATCAGTCTTTAGACGCGTTTCGTTTTGTGCGTTGGCACGAGTTTTCGATGGATGGGATCCCACTGGGAAGTTCAAAAGCGAAAGGAATTGAGGTCTTATTAGACCACCTAGGTTTAGACCGTTCTCAGGCGGTCGCCTTCGGGGATGGATTGAACGATCTTGAGATGCTGTCTTACGTTGGGATGGGTGTAGCCATGGGTAATGCACATGAGGAGTTGAAAGCTCAAGCTAACTATATCACCAAATCGGTGGATCAAGGTGGGGTAGCTTTCGGGCTTGCGCATCTGGGACTGATAAAATAAGAGGCGCTTAATCTCAATCGTCCTTCATACTGATTTTGTAAGAAGGTTTTTGTGATATAATGAAATTAATTAAACGAAACCTAGTTTCGCTAAGTGGGACGAGAGGGTGGGTAATATGGATACACATGCAGTTTTGATGAGGATGGCGACCGAAGAAGATTTAGATCAAATTGTGTATATGCTTGCTGACGATGAGCTGGGCAAGACAAGAGAGCGCTATGAACAACCATTGCCAGAAACATACCGAAAGGCTTTCCATTCTATTGATTCTGACCCGAATAATGAATTGGTTGTAGCGTGCATCGGGGAAGAAGTGGTGGGGGTGTTGCAAATTACTTTTATCCCTTATCTTACCCATCAAGGGGGATGGAGGGCAACGATTGAAGGAGTTCGAACGGCGACATCTGTCCGTGGTAAAGGAGTCGGAAGTCAATTGATCCGTTGGGTTATTGAGCGGGCGAAGGAACGGGGATGTCATCTATTGCAGCTTACTACGGATAAAAAGAGAGAGAATGCCCTCCATTTTTATGAGAGATTAGGTTTTAAGGCGACTCATGAAGGGATGAAAATGAAACTATACATAACTTAAGGTGAATTAAGCTGGGAGCAGTTTCTTATACTGCTCCCATATTTTATTTAAAGGATCTTTTTGGCATAGGGAAGTTTGATTAAGATACTAGCGATGATAAAGCAAGTGACCGTAGAAAAGAATCCCACTAAAACGAATTTCATTAGTGGTAATAGATCTACACCAGTCAGCAACAGGCTAAATCCAACAACAACAGCTGGATGAATAATGAAGACGGTGTAGGCTAATTGACCTAGTAAGGTGCGAAAGGGAGTAGGCTGATTCCACGCTCGATTAAAATACTGAAGGAGCCAAAGGATGATTCCGAAGGCAACAAAAGGTTCCCAGATCGCATAAAAGAACGATTGTACATTCGCACCGCCTTCAAACATCAGGTTTCCCTCTAGTGCACCAGTGAGAATAAATACGATTGGCAACAGGGGAATGGAGACAAGGGATATTCTCCACCAGGTCTTCACAAGGCTTGGAGTTAGATGATTCAACCATTGCCCACGATAAGCCAAGATCCCAGCCGTAAATAGAACAATATAAGAAGGGAAGTATCCAAATTGAAGTCCCAGCACACCCGTCCCTACCGGAAAAATAAAGCGAACTAGAAAAGCGGTCAACCCCATTCCAATGGCGAAGAAAAGTAGAGTCTTCATTGCGGGGGAAGGTAACACGCGTGTTGATCTTGGTGCCGACAGCCATCTTAGTAAGCTATAGATGAAACAAAAAATCAGAAGGGCTTCCACAAACCATAAAGGTCCGATATGAATTTGTCTAAAGGTTAAAATATGACTTTGGTAATACTCTAGTAAAGTAAACTGATACCGATAATGAGCGATATAGTAGATGACAGGCCCAAGAAAGAAAACATAGAAAAGAAGGGGGATACCTAAACGTATGAAACGCTCCTTGAGAAACATTTTTGCCCCTTTTCGATCAAAAGCACCTGGGGTAAAGTAGCCAGATAGAAAAAAGAAGAGCCCCATAAAAAAAGATTGATTAACGGCAGTAAATAGTGTCAGAAGAATACTCGTAATTGTTAACTCAGATTGATCCACATCTACATAAATCCATGAACCCCCTGCCCCATAAGCGATAGCCGTATGATGCAAAATCACAAGGAAGGTTAAAAACACCCTTAAATAATCCAAATAATAAAGTCTATTCGCCATGAATTACCTCCAATGGAAATTCGTACATTGAAAGATTATAGGGATATTTACCCAATTTGTCACATGTTATTTTTTAAAACTCAGTCAAAACTTTATCAAAACTTAAGCTAGCCTCCCCGAAAAATACGATAAGATAAACATATCCTATAAGAAGGAGTTCAACGGCTATGCTTCAAAAAACATGTTATCATTGTGAATCGTTATCCTTTGGAAGCACAGATGATGTATGGATCTGTCCTTATTGCCATTCGGATATTACCGAACTCCAAAGTTATTTAGTATCTATTAACCCTATTGATATAACGAAGTTAGATATTTTGTTACTAAAGGATTGCATCAAAAGTACTATATGAGTTATAATTTCTACAAAATACTACAGTTTTTTACAGTTTGCCATCTTATAAACTATGAAAACGGTTTACCTAACCTAAAGGTAGGAACGACGCAAGGCAACGGGTCAAAAGTAGGGATTGCAATTTTAATCGCATGATTCTAGCCTTAAGAAGGTATTTTTTTGTCTTTGAAACAGAGGAGAAGTAAAATGTTAAATCTGGTTGAGCAATTAAAGCAGCATGATCTGGATACCTATCTACATTCCTATCGGGTGGCGGAATTATCTCTTCGAATTTCTCAAGCCTGTGAACATTCCAAGATGGAACAGCAGATGGTGTATTATGGAGGTCTCCTTCATGATATCGGCAAGCTGAAGATTAATACCGAGATTCTATCGAAACCTGGAAAGTTAACGAATGAGGAATGGAGTCTCATCCAACAGCATACGGTATACGGATTTGAAATTTTACGAAGTGATTTTAAGGCTCAAACAGAGATTTTGTATACGGTGTTATTCCATCACGAACGGATGAATGGATTGGGATATCCATTTGGTATTAATGGGGAACACATTCCTGTGCAAGCTCAAATTGTGGCCATCGCAGACAGTTTCGATGCTATGACCAATCATCGTTCTTATAGCAAAGCGAAAACGACAATGGAAGCTATTGAAATTCTTCAGGCAGACGAGGGGTATTCCAGATTGTTGCTCGACAAGCTTGTGGATCTATATAAATAATAGGGTTATAGAAAGTACGGCTACCACCGAATTTAGTTTTCGGTGGTTTTTTATCTGTCTGGAAACTGATTTTGAATATTTTTCATCAGGTCTAGAACGAATAAATGTAGCGAATACACGTTGTCATGCCATGACGGTTCACTTTTTTCTTCTCAGGAAATAGGACTTGATATGCTAAGATAATAGATAAGCTTAAATTTAATACGAGAGGATTTTGTCTTTGAATACCGTTTCCGGCTCCATTTTACAACAAGTTGCTCGCGAGATATCGAAGGTGGTAATGGGTCGTCAGAAAGAGATGAAGCTTCTGATAACCACGCTGCTTTCTGAAGGTCATATTCTAGTGGAGGATCTCCCAGGTATGGGGAAAACTACCCTGGTGAAGGCGTTTGCTAGAGTGCTAGATTGTTCCTTTTCGAGAATTCAATGTACCCCAGACTTGCTTCCATCGGATGTGATTGGTCTTTCTATTTATAATCCTAAAACGTCGGAGTTTTCCTTTCGAGGGGGTCCTATCTTTAGTCAGATTCTGTTGGTGGATGAAATCAATCGAGCTCTTCCTCGGACGCAATCTAGCTTGCTGGAGGGTATGGAAGAGCGACAGGTTTCGATTGAAGGAAGAACGGTTGCTCTTGAACGACCTTTCTTGGTGATGGCCACACAAAATCCGATAGAGATGGAAGGAACCTTTCCTCTACCAGAAGCTCAGCTCGATCGTTTCCTCATGAAGATGAAATTGGGCTATCCTAGTGTGGAGGAAGAGGAAGCGATGCTGATGAAGGTTGGCGATCAGCTTCCTTTTGACTCGTTAGCGCCGGTCCTGACTCCATCAACCATTTTTTCGCTGCAACAAGAAGCAGAGAAGGTCTTTGTTCATGAAGCCATCATCAAATATATCGTGACTCTGGCCCAAGAAAGTCGTCATCATCCGATGCTTACGGTCGGTGTCAGCCCTCGGGGAAGTAAAGCGTTGTATAAAGCGTTAAAGGCATGGGCCCTCATCGAGGGACGAGATTATGTACGGCCCGACGATGTAAAGGAGCTTATTGGTTATGTGTGGAGCCATAGAATCAGGTTAAGTATGGAAGGCTCCATATCAGGAAGAGAACCTGAGACAGTATTGCAAGAGATTATGGATAAGACCCCGCTTCCAGTAGAGCATACAGGGAGACAGAAATGACAGAGGAACAAGAAAAAAAGCCAAGCCAAACGAGTGTGTTGTTTGAACGGTATATGATTTTTGGGGTTCTGATTCTCCTGATTAGCGCCCTATGGTTTCGAAATCCGCCATTGATCTTTGTATCGACCTTTCTGTTGGCTATATCTGTTGTTATTCTTTATTGGAAAAGAAAATCATTAGATCGATTGCAGCCACTCATGGAGTTAGAACGTTCTCGAGTATTTGCATCAGATCCGATCTCGGTGACGTGTACCCTTTCTAATGACAAGTGGCTTCCCCTTGTTTGGGTGGAGTGGGAACTCGTTGACCAAGACGGAATTCACTGGCGGGAGATGGAGAAGGGGCCTTATATCATCCGTTTTCTCTGGCTAATGGGTTATCAGAGAGTAAATTGGAAAATCGAAGGGCAGGCGTTACAACGAGGAGTTTACTCCTTAGGACAGATTGTCCTTCGATCAGGAGATGCTTTTCGCTTCTCGGAGACAGACTTGAAGGTGGATTTGATGAAGGCGCTTTATGTGTATCCCGCCCTTATCCCGGTGTCAGTTCCATCTTTGGTTCATACTTTTCACTGGGGAACAAAAGGGAAAAAGGGTGGGATTTTGGAGGATGCTACCCAAATCACGGGGATTCGTGAATATCAGAGTGGAGATGAAATGAGAAGAATGGATTGGTTGGCTAGTGCCAGAACGGGAACGTTGCAGACCAAGGTGTTTCAGCCTGTTCTTCCTCGGCAGCTGATGATCGCGTTTGATGCAGCCGGGTTTGAGGTGCGGGAGGCAGGGACCTATGAACGGGTTTTATCTATTATTGCCTCCGTTTCTCTTGTGTATCATCAGCGAGGAATCGAAGTGGGTTTCACGTCAAACGCTGCGGGTCGGCAAGTCGTCTACCACCCTCCGTCTTCTAAGCTGAACCCTCTGTTGGATGACCTGGCTAGAATCAGGGTCGAGAATGCTCCTATCGCTGGTCATTTATTGAAATGGATAGGAGCAAATCCGACCTCTATCCTTTTTTACTTTTGTGAAAGGGTGGAAGAATCACACGTGCAATGGATTAGAGCGAATTCTAAACGAGCGCCCTATATGATGTTTTACTATCTTGAGGAGTCAGACGAAGGAAAAAGGCTGGAAGGACAAGCCAAGTCGATCAAGAGTCTGCAAGGGGGGATCGGGTGAGTCTGCGATCGGCCTTGAAACGAGGGATATGCCTTTATAGTGAAGGAATATGGTTGTATTTTGGATTAGCTCTGTATGCCAAAATTGAGTGGCAGAGGACTGAGCTTTTTTTACCTTGGACCTGGCTCTTTATAGGTGTTACGGGATTTTTGATTCCTTTGCTCTTGCAAAAATGGACTCAGAAAGTGTCCGTCTTGTTTGGCGTTAGTTTAATTGCTCTCCTACCTCAGCTGTATGGGAGTTGGAAATTAGGGATTCAGGCAGGTTATGGCTATGCTGGTTTGGTAACTTTTCTCCTTTTCGTGTTATATGTCCGAAGCGGTTATCTGGTTTATCATGAGCCTACTCGTGTGCAGTTGATCTTGCGCTTTGAGGGAAATGTCATATTGTATATCCTCTTTGTTCTCTTCATGACGGTGAACCCAGATGTGGAGCAGTTCCTCCACTTGCCTTTTGTTGTGGGAATCCTCGCAAGCTTGATGGCAATTGTTTTCACCCTACAGCCAGAGGAGGCTGGACAGGAATCGGTTCAAGTGAGAACGGTGGGAAGCATGGGGAATGTGGCCGTTCCCATGCTAGGTGTTGTCTTATTAGGAATCTTGTTCGGATTATCGGTGCTCATGCCACAAGTACGAACAGGGATGGTCGGCTTGTTGACCAATCTGGCAGAAGGTGGCGTCTGGTTGGGAAAATGGGCTCTTGGGGTGATCACCTGGCTTCTTAGTCTAGTATCTGTAACCGAGGAGATGGGAGTATTGCCTCCTGCACCTGGACAAGTATCGCCAGGGAATCAGGAAGGAGAATGGGTGCAGAGCCTTTCGTTTCCTTGGCAATTGGTCCTTTTTCTCTTGCTTGTTTCGTTAATTGTCGTGCTATGGTTGGTATTTGGGCATAGACCGAGGATGAAGCCCGTTTCCCGGAGTCCTGTTAAAATAAGACAAACTTGGAATCGTCCCTCATGGAAGGCGATCTGGAGTCGATTGGTTAATTATTTGCGACAATGTTTAGAGAAGTGGAGAAGGAAGTTTCCGGGTTACTATGCTCTTCAGCTCTATTGGTATTTTCATCAGGTAGAGCAATGGGGAAGGAAACAAGGGGTAACTCGTCTTGCTGCTGAAACCCCAAGGGAATATAGCATTCGACTGGCTGGCCGTGTAGAGTTGTCGGATGCGCAACGTTCCATGTTAATTAGGTTAGGGGACTGTTATACGGCAGCGTACTATTCAGGTGGAAGGAAAGTGGATGATCGTGAATTTGGTCAGCTGATTACGGAATTAAGAGGATACAGGACATCTTAGCGGAAACTTTTTCCGCTATTTTTTATTTTGCTGGGAAAAGGAACTGAATAGGGGGATAAATTTCCTTTATTTCATCATGAAAGCGCATACAATTTGGTTTAAAGAGAAATAACGGAACTTATTCCTTCTATATCATGGTGAAATGGTCATTTTCCAAGAATAGCGGAAGTTTCTCCCGCTATTCTTGTGTGCCTCAATTACAGGTCCACGATGAGTAGACAAATACCCCATAAATGTCTTCGTTTATACCCTATAGGGGGTATCTAGTTCGTTTATGTCTAAATTATGACACCCTCCATTTTTGTGAGATCTGTCACAAACAGAATCTACTATCTAGCTTATTCTAGAAGCATCTCAGTGAGAAACAATCGAATCCGGATTCTACAACGTAAGTATTACTCGATCGAAGGAGGTTCGAAATGGGCAAAAAAGGAATTCAATTTATACTTGGATTTGTTCTAGCCTTTGGACTAGGATATTTGATTTATCAAGGAATGGGCTCCGAGGTGGCAGAGGTTGTCGAGCCACAAGTAACAGAGCCAGCTCCAGTTAGCGCGACCACCGAGCCAGCAGCTACAACAGCAGAAACAGAGGTTCTTGTTCAGAAAGGTTGTTTGGCTTGCCATGCCGTATCTGGCCTCGGACTGGATGGGGGAGTGACGGGACCAGACTTATCGCAGGCTTATATGAATGTGGCCGATAAACATGGGGTGCCATTGGACGAATTCCTGAAGGCGCCGACTTCTGCGGTCATGTCTAGTGTGCTTGGAAGCAATCCGTTAACAGATGAAGAACGCCAAGCTTTAATAGAAGCTTTACAGAAAGCGTCGGGACATTAGAGGGGGGGCTAGGAAATGAAAAAGTGGATACCAGTATTATCAGGGGTGACTGCAGGATTTTTAGCTGCGACAGTGTTCTTCGCAGACTTTAATGTAGGAACCAAAACCGCTGCCGTGGATCCTGCGGTGAAAAGCAATGCTGAAAAGGTGTATGTACCTTTTGGGGAAAAGGATGAGTACTACCTATTCGCTTCAGGAGGACATTCCGGACAAATGTTTATCTACGGGGTTCCGTCGATGAGACATATTCGGACCGTGCCTGTATTCTCCCATGATTCCGCTACCGGATATGGATGGGACGAGCATACCAAGGAATTGATGGGAGGCTATACATGGGGAGATCTACATCACCCGGCGTTTTCCGAGACCAATGGAGATTATGACGGAAAATGGATGTTTGCCACGGATGTCGGAAACAGCCGGGCTGCGGTGATGGGGCTTGATTCCTTTACGGTTCGCGATATTATCGAGGTACCTAATACAAGCGGACCGCACTGTGCAGCCTTCGTGACCGACAATACGGAATATATCTTCTTGCCTACTCGATTTGCCGTACCATTAGGCAGTGAATATGCTTCGCTTGACGAATACAGTGAAAAGTATCGTGGAGTAATGTCTGCAGTGAGCTTTGATGAGCAGACGGAAAAATTAAATGTAGCTTGGCAAGTGGCTCTTCCGCCGTGGTCTTATGACCTATCGGATGCTGGAAAAGGCATATCTAAGGACTGGGCCGTGCTAACAACCTATAACACGGAAGAAGCAACCACGAATTTAGAAATTAATGCGTCTCAAGCCGATCGTGATTATATCGTTCTTTTTAACTGGAAGGAACTTGAGAAAATGGTTGCTGATGGCCAGTTTGATGAAGTGAATGGTCAGAAAATTATTTTCCCGGAAAAGCATAAAGGGTCCATTTACCTGATTCCTGTAGCTAAGTCTCCGCATGGTGTAGACGTGACTCCAGATGGAAAGCGATTCATCGCTTCAGGGAAGCTGGCTCCAGCGATGACGATCTTCTCTTTTGAGAAAGCTTTCGCTGCGATTGAAAACAAGGAATTTGCAGGCGAGAGAAACGGCATCCCTGTTCTAAACTATGAATCCGTCATGGAACGAGAAGTCAATCCAGAGAATGCACTAGGACCATTGCATACCCAGTTTGACGATAAGGGAATGGCTTATACGACCATGTTCATCTCTTCTGAAGTGGTGAAGTGGGATCCGAATACAGGGGAGACCCTTGATCGTGTAGCCGTGCAATATTCTCCTGGACACTCCGTTGCAGCGGAGGGAGATACGGTAAGCCCAGATGGTAAGTATTTGATTGCTCTAAACAAAATTGCCAAGGATAGCTACTTATCCGTTGGACCATCCCATCCGGAATCGATGCAGCTCATTGATATCTCTGGAAAGATGGAAGTCATTCAATCCGCGCCTGTGAATCCAGAACCGCATTACGCTCAGATGATTAAAGCTGACAAAATCAATACCTTCACCGTTTATCCAAAAGATGAGAACAGACCAAACTCCGTCTGGAAGCAAGAAGATACACGCATTGAACGAATCGGGGATGAGGTTCATGTGTATGGAATTGCGATGCGCTCGAAGTTTATCTTTGATGCAAAATCAGAACGTCCTGACGTCATTGAAGTCAATGAAGGAGATAATGTCGTTCTTCATTTAACGAATATTGATTTAGATCAAGACATTACCCACGGCTTTGCCATCAATATGTATAACCTCAATATTGAAGTGCAGCCAGGCCAAACGAACACGCTGAGATTCAAGGCAGATAAGGCCGGTACTTATCCGCTATACTGCACGAATTTCTGCTCGGCACTGCATCAAGAGATGACAGGGTATCTACTCGTGAAGCCGAAAAAGTAATCACATGGAGCAGGGATCAGGCTAGCTGATCCCTCCTTCCATCTTAAGGAAAGAGGGATGAAAAAAATGAATAAAAAACTTTCCCTGTCTTCGTCGTTACTTGTATCGATAGCCTCTGTCCTATTGTTTGCAAGTCTCTTCTTTCCGTGGTGGGGAATGCAATTTATCGCGCCACAGTATCCAGAAGGCCTCGATATCATCGTGTATCCTAATAAACTTGAAGGACAGATTGAAATCATCAATGGATTAAATCATTACATCGGGATGAAGGAGTTTAGTGAAAAAAATTTCCCTGAGTTAAACTATTTGCCCTATATAATCGGCGGCTTGGCCCTACTCGTTTTAGGTGCTGGGTGGTGGAGAAGATGGAAGGGGCTGGCTGCGACGGCCCTACTCTATGCTGTTGGGGGGGTGTTAGGGGTCTATGATATCCATCGCTGGCTAAAGGACTTCGGAACGAACCTTGATCCTAAAGCACCAATAAAGATTGATCCCTTCATTCCTCCGATATATGGGGAGAATCAAATCGCTAACTTTATCACCCATAGTTATTTTTCTACCGGATCTTTTCTACTTGGGGCGTCTTTTCTCCTTATTCTATGGGTTCTGTGGAAGGAGAGGAAGAGATGTTAAAGAAAGGGCTTCTGCTTGCTACAGGTTTGTTTTGTATGCTGGGGTCTGCACCCCTTATGGAAGCAAGCTCCGATCTACAACGGTTGGTTGAACAGACAGCGGAGGGTGGGGTTCTCACCTTATCCTCTGCTGCTCCTTATGAGGGAAATGTCATTATCGATAAGCCCATGACGCTTCGTGGGGAAGAAGGAACGGTTATTCGGGGGGATGGTACAGGGAATGTAATTACCATTACCGCTCCAGGTGTCCGACTGGAAGGACTTCATATTACTCACAGCAGCTTTAGTCGAAATTCGGAAGAGGAATATGCAGCTGTGAAGGTGATGTCGGATGGAAACCTACTCGAAAATTTGACCATCACTGACTCCTATCATGGTATCTATCTGAGCGGAGCCCATCACAACCAGATCTCTCAAACGACCATCAAGGGCAAAGGAGATCAAGAAATTGCGGGTCAAGGGAATGGCATCCATGTGTATTATTCCAATCACAATGTTTTTCAAGGGAATACCATCTCCCACATGCGGGACGGCATGTTCTTCGATTATTCCAATGACAGTCAGGTTGAAGATAATCGTGTCAGCCATAACCGATATGGTCTGCACTATATGTATTCCGATCGTAATGTGTTAGTAGGTAACGAGTTTAGCTTTAACGTGGGTGGGGCTACACTCATGCACTCGAAATCAATTCGTCTAGAGAATAATCGATTTACTCTTCATCAAGGAACACGTTCCTTCGGAGCGATGGTTCAAGCTTGTGATGACAGTGAGATTATCCATAATGAATTCTTCTATAACCAGCGGGCTCTCTATATTGATCAGTCCCAACGAAACCGGATTATAGGCAACAAATTGATAAATAATCAAGTAGGCATCGAGTTATGGGCCAGTTCAGCTGGACAGATATTTAGTGAAAATCACTTTGAACGCAACACGGCACCCGTTCTGATGATAGGTGGACAAGGAAACAATCATTGGAGCGAACATGGAAAAGGAAATCGTTGGGGAAATGACTATCCCATGATGGATCTGAATCAAGATGGGATTGGAGATTTACCCGTTCAGTATAGCTCAACCCTGTATCAACTTATACAAGAAAATGAACTGGTCTACTTATTTTTAAATAGCCCGGCAGTTCGTATCTATGAGTTGCTAGGGAGATTCTCTCAAAAACAAATGGTCATGGTGGATGATCCTCATCCTCTCATGTCATCCGGTCAATCCCTGCCTCTGGGTTGGGTGACCCTTGGGGTTGTCGTGATATTCATCATATGGCGAAGAAAACGGAAGGAGGTAGAACGATGATTTATATATGGAAAGAGTTTAAAGAGCAATCGAGAGGAAAAGGGCTATGGTTATCCTTCATCATGCTAGGCATCGTTTCCTTGTTTCTGTTGCTCCAGGTTCAATCGTATCCCGTCGAACAAGGCTTTACTGTTTTTCTTATTTCGCTTTATGAAATGATGGTTCTCCTCCTTCCTTTGCTTTGCTTGTTTATAGGTTCTTTTTCGATATGGCAGGAAAAAGAACAACGAACCCATCTCATTCTCTTAGCGAAGCGAGAGTCTTATCGGGGCTTTCTCTTCAAAAAGAGCTTAGCTATACAGGTCGTGATGATGGGGATGATGACCTTGTGGTTGTTTGTCTTGGCTCTCCCGATGAAATTCCTATTTTCGTTTGATGTCACTTCGTTTCTTGCTTTTTGGACCGCAACGCTTGTTTTATCGGTCATCTTTTCGCAGATGGGGATCTTCTGGGGGAGTGTGGCGGCGAATCGGATGCAAATCGTAGGACTCAATTTGTTCACTTGGTTTTTCTTTCTTTTCGTGATTGATTTGGTAACCCTATTCTATTTGCCGGCCGTAAACTATGAAAACATAAAGCTGTTTTCTTTTCTCTACTTTCTAAACCCGATTCATGCTCTTCAAATCTTTTTAGAAACTTCCATTGGGTTGTTTCCCATCAATCATATGTCGAGACTCATGGAGCGGTTAATCTGGTTGCCTCCTATTCTATTTATGCTATTTAATCTCGTCTTTTGGACAATGGCATTGTTTGAAGGGGCAGTTCGTAAGGGGCGAAAGGGGAATTATCCATGATTGATATTCAGGGTTTAACTCAACATTATCGAAACAAAAGAATCCTTGACGACGTATCGCTGCAAATTAGTGAGCATGAAATTTGTGCCTTGGTAGGGCGGAACGGAGCAGGGAAATCCACTTTAATTCATACGATTCTTGGTATCTTGCCGATTCAGAAGGGTACCGTGCAAATTGCAGGAATCTCATCAAAACAAGAGGGTTGGAAAAAAAGAGTGGCCTATCTTCCAGAAAAGTTTCAACTCTATCCTCAATTGACGGGAGAGGAGAATATACGATTTTTTGCCTCTTTAGAGGACGAGGCAAAGGAAGAAAAGATAGAACAATGCTTGCGGATGGTCGAGCTATGGGAGGCCCGGAATGAAAAGATCAAGGGGTATTCAAAGGGAATGCTGCAACGGCTTGGGTTAGGGATTATGCTGTACTATCCAGCCGACATCTTAATCCTTGATGAACCGACCAGCGGACTCGATCCCATGGGAAGAACTGAGATTCTTCATATCCTAAAATCCCTTAAAGATAAGACGATTCTCTTTTCTTCACACCACATGGATGAGATTAAACAGATTTGTACTCATGTCGCTTTTCTAGAGGAACAAAAAATGACCAAGTATACGATCGATGAGTTTAACCTGCAGTCCTTGAGTCAGGGGGTAAGCTGAAATGAAAAAGAAGATGTTGGGATTAGTCCTGATGTTGCTCGTGCTGATTATAGGGGGATGTGGGGGAGGAGATTGGCAAGCTGATATCGAGCCCCTAACCCATTACACAGGTCAAGCTGTTCCTCTTAAGCTTCACATTCAAGAGGGAGGGAAGGGATTGTCCGGTCTCACGATTGAAGCAGAGCTAGAGATGAAGCATATGGATCATGGATCAGTAGCGGTGCATTTTTCGGATCAAGGGGAAGGGGTCTATGAAGGCTTAGGGGAATTACCCATGAGCGGAGATTGGATTGCAGTCGTTACGGCAACAGATGGGAAGCGAAATAAAGAACTTATTATACCATTCGCGATAAAGGAGTAGTGAGATCAGATGAACCGAATGATACTCTTCATCATCATTTTATCTATAGGATTGCTTCTTGTAGGATGTTCAGGCGAAAAAGAGGCAGGCTCTGCATCTTCTTCTGTGGCGACGATAAACGGGGAAGGCATTACGGAGGAAGATGTAACTTTTTATCAACTGATTAACCACATTCAACTTGAGATGTACCGTGAAGCTGACCGCAAACGATACACGGGGCAGGAACTAGAGGCGGCGATGAAGTTTTGGGATCAACGAATCGAGGAATCCAAGGAACGTAATATGCTCCTAACCCAGATCATACGTCTGCGCGCTGTCGCCTTACTTGCTCAAGAGAAAGGGTACTCATCTCAACAAGAGGAAGTAGAGTTGGGGATAGACGAAGCCAAGAAGGCTTATCAAAGCTCGCCTGTCGCTCAAGAGTTAATCCGTAACTATGGGGAGGAAAAGTTCTGGGAGCAGCAGGAGATTCAGCATCAGCGCATTGTCCTTGTGAAAAAGGTCCAACAAGATATTCTCGCGAACGTGAAACAAGCGAATCCAGAGGCAGCAGGCAAAGAGCTCACGATGCTTGCCGAGAAGAAGTACGAGGAGCTTTTGGTTTCTCAAGTGGGGAGTTTAAATATTCAATTTGCAAAGAAGTAGATGGTATGGATTTCCATGTTTGAACAAAAGCTAAGTAGGAGGTTTATAGAAGGGAGTCTGTACTCATGTCAGAACAAACGATTTACGATAAAGTAGGGGGAGAGGAGACCATCGCTAAAGTGGTGGATTACTTCTATTCTGAGCTAGTCTTAAAGGATCCTTCTGTCAGTCACTTTTTTGAACATACGGATATGGAGAAACAACGCCTCCATCAAACGAAATTCATCAGTTTTGCTTTAGGTGGACCGAACCAATATTCGGGATCTTCGATGGCCAAAGCGCATGAAGGTATGAATATTCAACCGGAGCACTTCCAGGCGATTGCCAAGCATCTGCATGACGCGTTAGCGCATTTTGGCGTAAGTGAGTCCGATATCGACCAAGCGTTATCTAAGGTGGCTGCTTTGAAGGATGATATCATTTATAAGTAAAATATGTAAAAGCTGATGTCTAAGACAGATTATCAGCTTTTTTTGTTTGGGTCCCCTTATAGTTTTCTGGCTATCGTCGAGTAAAGGTGTTTATGGAATCAACGATGTCAGCTACCTGTGCCCGGTAAATAGGATACTCCTCACCCTCATAGGATAGCATTTGACCGTCATGATGATAGCCAATACTTTCAAGCAGCCGTTTCCCATCTGGGGAAATGACAATGGCACCTAATTCCTTAATAATTACTCCAGCTTCGGCAAGGGAGCCGAAAAAATAAGGCATGTCCCGAATAAGAGCTCTCGAATAAGATTTTCGGTGTTCATCCTCGATATCGACAATAAAGGAAACACTGTATAAGTAGACTTCCTTTTCTTTATCGTAATGTAATACGTAGTTGGCTAGGTCACCTTCTTTAAGTTCTCCTCGGAGGACTTTCTCGAACGCATCCCTCGGCAAGGGAAGGTGGGCAAAATATCCCTTAATACCTTCCTCGGTTATGACTACTCGACCTAGTTGCGTGCCTCTTCGAAAATTCTGTTTCACCGCTTCTAATTCGATATGCCATTGTTTAGGATAAATTCGATAATCAAGCGACATCATCTTTTCTACATCTTCTGTGGTGGCTGTTCGAACAAATAACATGGATGGATCACCCCTTACCTTCCATTTAAACCTTAGTCCACGAATATTGCAATAACGTATTCAACAGGTGGAAATAATGGTAATATTTACATATATACCTTATGGGAGAAGGAGAGAGAAAGGCATTGGAATCAGAAAAGTATATTGAGGCGAAGAAAAAAGTAGCCCGAATCAAGTCCTTTTATATTCACCTGATCATTTATATTTTAGTCAATGCTCTACTGTTCGGCATAGACATGCTGGATGATTCATCTAACTACTGGTTTTACTGGCCATTGTTAGGTTGGGGAATCGGATTGACTGTTCATGGACTCTCTGTATACGCATTGGGGGGGCTCTTCAGTCGAGAGTGGGAAGAAAAGAAGATTCGTGAAATCATGGAAAAGGATCAAGGAAAATAAGTCAGCTATATGGTACAGGGGACTTAAAGCCCTGTGCCACGGGTAGCACCTTATAAAATTGCTGCTAAGAGGCGGTGATGAAATTGATTGTATATGAAAAGGAAAAAACGTTCGTCCTCATCACTCAACATGATCATGCCCAAGTGTCAGGGGATATAATGTCTGCTTGGAAGAGCGACTGGCTAAACCGTGATGAGCGGAGGGCGGATTTAATTTATGCCGCTTATCAGCATGATCGGGGTTGGATTGATCTTGATCAATTCCCTTTGTGGAATGATGCGAAAAATCAGCCCTTTACGTTCTTTGATTTTCCCGCCAAGATACGATTTCAGTATTATGTCAAAGGGTTAGATGAGGTGGAACAAGTCAATGAATATGCAGCGCTATTGTGCAGTCTGTTATACACGGCATTGGCCAAGCGCTTCATCAATGAGGACACGATGATGTTTATTCACCGTGAACAACTAAGACAAACTCGACTAAAAAAGAGAGTGGATGCTCAAGAGGAGAAGCTTAAACGTCACTTGAACGCTCTTGTTTTATGTGACGAGCTCTCGTTATTCGTTTGTATGCAACCGCCGGGGACGCCGAGAAACCAGTATGAGTGGTTTGCCAAGGGGCTTCATTTTTCCTTTCCCGATTTCTGTGACAACGTCTTGGTTGCGGATTGGATGGGTGATCAAGAAGTGCAGTTGAAACCGTTTCCTTTTGGTAATAGATTTGAAATCACGATCCCATTCAAGGAAGTCGACAAGGTCGATGTCAGTCAAAAAGGGGTTGTAAAGTCTTACGCTATTGCCCAGACTAGGCAATTAAGGGTTACACTCGAGGAAAGTACGATGTAGATGAGTCGACAGATAGCTTGTCGACTCTTTTATTTTTTGGGACAAAATAATCCTTGGTACATCCCTTAAAATATTTCAGTTATTAAAATAAATTGTTACAAAGATATTGTAATGACAAAAGTTTAGCTATTGAAATATAATTGGAGATGATATATGATACATAGGGTAAATTAGTAGTTAAAAAACGAACTTAACGTTCAATGAGAGGAAGATTACTTTGACCTCGACAGAAACTCATATGTCGCGTCCCCCTTATGGAATGCTCTCGATTTTAATGATTGGGGCATTCCTAACGTTATTAAACAATACTCTTTTAAATATTGCCTTACCTTCCATCATGGCAGATTTGAAGGTTGAAGCATCAACAGTTCAATGGCTTACAACAGGTTACATGTTGGTGAATGGGATTTTAATCCCAACAACGGCTTATTTAATTCAAAAATATTCGATACGTCATTTATTTCTAGCCGCAATGGGGATTTTTACTATAGGAACGATTATGGCAGGAGAAGCCCATGTATTTGAGCTCTTGCTTGCGGGACGGATGACTCAAGCTGCAGGTTCAGCGATCATGATGCCTTTACTCATGAATGTTATGTTGGTAAGCTTCCCTATCGAAAAAAGAGGAACGGCCATGGGGGTCTTTGGTTTGATTATGATGGGAGCCCCGGCTATTGGACCCACTTTATCCGGTTGGTTAGTCGAACATTATGATTGGAGAATGCTGTTTCATGTCGTGACTCCTGTTGCTTTTGCCATCTTGTTGGTCGGTATCTTTTTATTAAAAGACAAGAAGGAAAAAGTTGATTTGCATTTAGATTCATTTTCCCTTGTGTTATCTAGTGTCGGATTTGGCGCCTTGTTGTATGGATTTAGCTCCGCAGGGAAACAGGGATGGGCGAGTCCACAAGTCTATGGAATGATTATTTTGGGATTGGTGGCCATAGTCATCTTTATTCGTCGACAATTAAAGCAAGAGAAACCCATGCTTAATTTCACGATTTATAAATATCCGATGTACGCTCTCTCGATTACGATTTCTATGGTCGTGACTATGGCACTGTTCTCGGGAATGGTCCTGATGCCGATCTATGTGCAAACGATTCGAGGCATCTCCCCATTAGATGCGGGGTTAATGATGTTGCCTGGAGCTATTATTATGGCTTTAATGTCCCCTATTACAGGTAGACTGTTTGATAAATATGGGGGTCGTACCCTTGCGATTATCGGACTTGCACTCACAACAGTCACGAGTTATTATTTAAGCCAATTAACGCTCGAAACGACGTATACGTATCTAGTTGTTTTATACTCCATCCGGATGTTAGGAATGTCGATGGTGATGATGCCCGTTTCAACGAATGGGTTAAATCAATTGCCTAAGCGTTTCTATCCACATGGGACTGCCATGAATAATACGATGCAGCAAGTGTCTGGGGCGATTGGTACGGCATTACTCGTCACTGTCATGTCCAATCGAACCGAGGTTCATGCAGCGGAACTTATGGCAGCGGCGAGCGGAGTGATGAATGAACAAGTCATGATGAAGGCGATGTTAGAGGGGATTAACGATGCTTTCTTTGTTTCCGTCTTTATTGCTGGTATAGCGCTGATTCTAGCGTTCTTTATTAAACGAGCCAAGCCGGCTGAAGATATGGACGGGATGGAACCGCTGGGTGAAAAAATGTCACCGAAACTAGCGAATAACTAGAAAGAAGGAAGGTGGCTCCGAAGGTCGGTAAAACTGACCCCGAGGGGGCACCTTCTTTCTATTTTTTTGGCAGAAAAACTTCCAGTGTTCCGTCCTCATGACTTGACGGGAATAACCGGAAGTTTTCTGTTAAGATTCCTAATGCAGCTTATAAATGTGATTGAATTTCTCTTCAAAGTAACGGATAAGGTAATCTGAGTTTAATTTCTCCCCTGTGACTCGCTCAATGAGTTCAGATGGCGTATAGAGTTTCCCATGCTGATGAATATGATTGTGTAGCCAATCTAGGATTGGCTTCAAATTTCCTTCAATGAGCAATTGATCAAAGGTTGGGATTTCTTTTTGAATGTGGTTATACAGCTGCGCCGAATATAAATTGCCAAGTGTGTAAGACGGAAAATACCCGATGGCAAAGCACCAATGAATATCCTGTAGGACCCCAACGGAATCGGTGGGAGGGGTTAACCCAAGATACTCTTCCATTTTTTTATTCCAAGCAAGTGGCAAGTCCTTGGCATTTAATTCTCCTGCCATCATGGCCTTCTCTAGCTCATAACGAAGCATGATATGCAGATTATACGTGAGTTCATCTGCCTCAATTCGAATCAGAGAGGGTTCCACGATATTAAGGGAGCGGTGAAACTCTTCCACTGAAGTTGAATCTAATTCTTGAGGGAAGTGCTCCTGCAACATTGGATAAAGACCACGCCAAAACGCCTCGCTTCTCCCGATCATGTTCTCAAAGAATCTGGACTGAGACTCATGAATCCCCATGGATGCGCCATCTCTTACGAAGGTTCCTTCGTAATCTTTGGAAATATTTTGTTCGTAGACGGCATGTCCTAGTTCATGGATGACGCTTGTAACGGCGGAACGGATATCGTCTTCGTGATAGTTTGTGGTGATGCGCACGTTTTGCAACGAGATTCCGGTAGCAAACGGGTGAGCACTTTCCGCAAGCATGCCTGCTTCTTTATTAAATCCAAGCTTGGTAAGGAGGATTTGGCAGAAGTCTTGTTGTTGCCTTTTCGGATAATTTTGTTTCAAGAAGCTAGTCTTTGGTTGATAAGAGGATTGTTGAATACGTTGCAAAAGATCAATGGTCTTTGCTCGTAAAGTCCCAAATAATCCGTCTAAAACCTTGACCGTATATCCCGGCTCAAATTGATCTAGCAAAGCATCATAAGGATGCTCCTCATAGCCATAATATCCTGCGAATTCGCGGTTGATCTCAATGATGCGCTGCAGACTTGGTTCGAATAGGGAAAATTCGTTCTTAGCTCTAGCTTCTTGCCAGATTCGCTGGGCGTTGGCGGTGAGGATGGAGTACTCTTTGTAAAGGGCTTCAGGTATTTTCTTCGTTTGATCGTATTGTCGTTTCGCTTCTCGAAGGGAGGCCCTTGTAGCTTGATCAAATGGCTCATAGTTAGAAGATTCCATAAGGACGTCCAGACATTCTTTCATCTCGTCGGACGTGGTTAGGCGAAAAATCTCGAGCGCAAGAGTTCCAACCGCCTCAGACATGTAAGGTAGACCTAACTTGGGAGAAATGGTCTCCATATCCCATTGAACGAGAGAGGAGATACTGTTTAAATGACAAATTCGAAGTTCTAATTCTTTAAATCTTTGTAGGCTTTGTTCCATACTCATCGGCAGGGTTCCTTTCAGTTGAATAGGCTTATTCATCTATATTATAGTACATTAGAGGGCTTGCCAAAATATTCATGCAGAATAAGTAATAATATTATCCCTTACATAATCTTAAGAGAAAGGCTGGGAATTAGATGTCTTTGGAAAGTGTAAAATCTCATTTTAAGAAATGGGATCGCGATGGTGACGTAATGGAATTTAACACCCTAAGTGCTACAGTTGATCAAGCGGCGGATACAATTGGGGTGGAGCCTGCCCGGATTGCGAAGACCTTGTCTTTTCGAGGGAGTGAGGAACAAGCGATCTTAGTTGTTGCTGCAGGCGATGCGAAGATCGACAATAAAAAGTTTCGCGAATTCTTTGGGTTCAAGGCTCGTATGCTTACCCCTGAGGAAGTGCTAGAGCAGACGGGACATGCCATCGGTGGGGTTTGCCCATTTGGATTGAAGAATGAGCTTGCCGTTTATTTGGACATATCCATGAAGCGGTTCGACTCCGTATTCCCTGCTTGCGGAAGTACGAACTCGGCCATTGAACTGACCTGTGAGGAGCTTTACGAATATTCCTTGGCCAAGGAATGGGTAGATGTATGTAAAGGATGGAATGAAGAGGAGCTAAAAGACTGTGTGTAGGTGGAGGGAGCAGGGGTCTGCTCCTTTTTTGTGTCTATGCTACCGATAATACCCAAGATACCGAGATTGGCAGAGACGAGCCCAATGCTGATAATTCGAGGGACAAAGTCAGCTTGCTATACAAAAAATTCTCTTCCCTAAGCTCTAAAAGGGATATATTTTCACGTACGGCTAGCTCATGTTCACGAGAAACAAAGACCATCATGTCTTCTGACCATATAGACAGCATAAGTGTGCCATAATTTAATAAATTTTGACAAATCTATCGGGAAGCTTTTTATTTATTGAACTTAGAAGGATATGTGCAGAAAACCCCGAGAAGAGGTACGGTGGTAAAGGGCTTTACGACAGAAGAATTTCGTGACATATTAGAAATTAGAAATTACTTAGAGCTTCTTTCCATAGACCGAATGGATACCCGCGAACGTGGGATGTGCCTTGAGCAGATGAAGAAATTGATTGTAGAAATGGGAAATGAAGGTCTAGAGCGTAGGGCCTACGCCAAACTAAATTATGAGTTTCATTACCAACTCATTAAAGCTAGTCGCAGTGAAGTGATTCAAAATACATACTCCCGATTGGCGAGTCCTCTCATTTCCCTTCAATCCCTGGCGTTTATGAAGGAAGAATCGATCAGAACTTCTCTGAGAGAACACAAGGAAATTGTATCCCTCTTAGAAAAAGGAGAAATGGAGAAGGCTAAAGCCTTGCTGAACAGCCATAATCTTGCTGTTTATCCGCGGATCCGAGAAATGAAGGGTCTGGAGAGCTAAAAGTATATCTTATAGATAAATAGAATTAAAGAACGAGTTTATTCCCTTTGTCGTTGACGATGCGCGATCATATGGGTATTGACCTGCAAGAGACATTGATATGGAAAAAGAGGTAAATAACTAGAGGGTGCCCTAGGAGGGCACCTTTTAGTGCGCTTGGCAGCGCACTATACT